>NZ_JBMDIQ010000013.1:0-156018 GCF_057808735.1 Chromobacterium sp. FG89
TCGAAAATCAGATTATTCGAGAAGTCTTATCTGGGAAATGGATGAAAAGTTTAGGCAAACCGTGAAAAAATTTTAGTAAAGCCCTATTCCGACACCTCTCACCCCCTCAGCCGGCCGCTGACGCCGCCGGGCGGGTTCAGGCTCCATTCGCTGATCAGCACCATGCCGTCGGCGGCGGCCACCAGGAGGCTCAGCGCATTGGACAGGATCAAGGAGCCCGGCGGGTAAGCGTGGCTCTCTCGCCAGCCTTGCGCGCGGTGCACGTGCACGGTGACGCCGTTGACCGCGGCCAGGCATTCGAAGTCGCCGAAGGCGCGCACTCGGCGCATGACGTCCTCCACCGGCAGGCTGAAATCCAGCACCCGTTCTTCGTCCCGCCACAGCGGCCAATAGCTGCTGTTTTCGCCTTGCGGCTGGGCCTGATCCCATAAGGAGGCGAAGTCGCCGGCCACTCGCCCCGCCAGCCGGTACAACGCCAGTTGCAGTTTCGCGTCCAGCGATTCATGGGTTTCGTCCGGCCTCAAGGCGAACTGCTCCTGCGCCAGCACATCGCCGGCGTCCATTTCCCGGGTCAATTGGTGACAGCTGCAGCCCCATTGCCTATGGCCGTCCAGGATCGCCTTCACCATGGGGTAAGGCCCGCGGCCGATGGGCAGCGGCGACGGATGGAAGTTGACCGCGTAATTCAGATAAGGCTCCCAGTCCGGCACCCGCCAGTTGTAGCTGGCCACCAGCAGGACTTCGCAATCCTGCTCCGCCAGCTCCAGCAAATCGCGCTCGCGCATCCGCGACAGCTGCACCGGCACGCCCAGGCGCTCCGCCGCCGCCAGCGACTCCTTGTGGTGATGCATGCGATGGTCCACCCGGGTGCAGAACAACTTCAACGGCTGCCAGCCGGCGTGCAGGAACACGTCCAGCACCGGCTTGAAGCGATCGGACAAGGTAATGGCAAAACGCATGACGGCATCCCGGCGGTTCAGAGGGCTGACTTGTTTATAACAAGACCATCCGAACGAGACTGATTGTCTCACGGAAATTAACAGAATCTCTCCGCAAGGCTGGCACGCCGTTTGCAACTGGCAACGGGTCAAGCCCTTGTTCTGACGCGAAAACAGGCCAAACTCGCCGCCAGACGGCAATTCTCTCCGCCACGGCGGCATGGATTGCCGCCCGCGCCGGCAAAACGTCAGAACCAGGCCGGCAATGGAAGTCGAGCTGCTCCGTGAGGCTCACGACCGACAACTCCATCATGACTTTGCGGGAGAACATTCATGTCAGTCAGCAATACCAGCGGCATCGACGCCGGCGGCAACGCCTGGCAACAACGTAAAGCCGTTCACCAGCAGCGCCGCCAGGATTTCCAGACCATGATCAACGACGTGCGGCAAGGCGATCTGGGCGGCGCGCAGCAAGCCCTCGCCAGCCTGCAGTCCGCGGCGTCCGGCGGCGCGACAAGCGGCTCAAACGCCGCCAACGCCGGCGGCCAGGACTTCGCCAGCCTGATCAACTCCATGCAGACCGACGGCAGCGTCGCCGCCGCCGGCGACGCGTCAGCCAGCAATGCCGGCGGCAACGGCGATCTGGCCGTGCTGTTCCAGCAGATGCTGAGCCAGTTGCAGGCGGCCAGCTTCGGCGGTTCGGGCAATAGCGACGCCGACGACGCCTTAAGCGCGCTGAGCGGCGCCTCCTCGGCCTCATCGCCCAACTCGCTGTTCAACAACCTGGGCCAGGATCTGGGCAGCGGCGACCTTAAGCAGGCGCAGCAGGATTACCAGCAGTTGCAGCAAAGCTTGCAGACGGCGGCGCAAAACCAGCCGCCTCACCATCGCCACCATCACCATGGCGGCGCTCAGGTTCAGGCGGCGCTGGCGGCCTACCAGGCCAATAGCGGCGACGCCGGCCAGACTCAAGCTTCCGCGGGCTGAGCGCCCTTTTCCCGCCGGACCTCGGTTTAAGCCGGGTCCGGCTTATTATTTTTACCGTTGAAATGAAAATCCATTCCACGCCGATAACGCCGCCCGCCCTCTCCCCAAGGCCCCGCGCCGCGGACACCGCCGCCTTCGACCCCGAGCTTGCGCCGGCCGCCCCGGAGCCGACGCCGGAGCCCGCTCAAACCAGCCGTCCACGCCTAGACATGGCGACGCTGGTCCGGCTGCTGCTGATGCAAATGCAGCTCAAGCTCAGCCAGTCCGGCGACGCCGCCGAGGACACGCTCAAACTCGCCACCGGACAAGACGCGCCGGCGTCTTCGTCCGGTTCACTGATAGACGACGCCGGCCAGGCCGCCGCCGCCGACGCGCAAGCCGCCGCAGTTCAAGCCGGCGGTGAAGCCATGCCGCAGACGGCCGCGTCCAGCGCGGCCCTGCAGGCCTACGCCGGCGCGGGCGCCCCGCCCGGCAAGCCGCTGAGCAGCGCCTGAGCGCGCGCCTGTACCTCTATCTACGCCACTGTGCTAACCTGCCTTATTGGCGGCGACGCCCCGTCCGCGCTTCCGCGCGCGCGGCCCGCCGCCCGACCGCCGGCCCGATAGCGGGCCGCTTGTTTACGCAGGATCTGGCGCGCCAATGAAATTGCACTTCACCAAAATGCACGGCCTCGGCAACGACTTCATGGTTGTCGACGGCGTGAGTCAAACCATTCCCTTGAGCGCGGAGCGCATCCGTCAGCTGGGGGATCGCCACTTCGGCATCGGCTTCGATCAATTACTGCTGGTGGAGCCCCCGCGCTCTCCGGACAACGATTTCCGCTACCGCATCTTCAATAACGACGGCGGCGAGGTGGAGCAATGCGGCAACGGCGCGCGCTGCTTCGCCAAATTCGTGTCCGACCGCGGCCTCACCGCCAAATCGCGGATCCGGGTGGAAACCGCCAAGGGCGTGATCGCGCCGGAGTATCTGGGCGACGGCCAGGCCCGGGTGGACATGGGCCGGCCGCGCTTCGCTCCGGACGAGATTCCGTTCCAGGCCGAGCGCGAGGCGGTATGCCACGATTTGCAAGTCGAGGATGCGACCTTGTCGGTCAGCGTGGTGTCGATGGGGAACCCCCACGCGGTGCAGGTAGTCGCAGATGTAGCCTTGGCTCCGGTGACGCGCGTCGGCGCGGCCATCGAAAACCATCCCCGCTTCCCGGAACGGGTCAACGCCGGCTTCATGCAGGTGCTCGCCCGCGATGAAATCCGTCTGCGCGTGTTCGAACGCGGCGCCGGCGAAACGCTGGCCTGCGGCACCGGCGCCTGCGCGGCGGTGGTGGCCGGCATCCGCCGCGGCCTGCTGGACCGGCGCGTGCGGGTGCACACCCGCGGCGGCGAACTGACGGTGGAATGGCCGGCCGACGACGCCGCGGTCACCATGACCGGCCCCGCCGTCACCGTGTTCCAGGGCGAAATCGAGATTTAACGGCCCGCCGCCGGCAAACGGCGGCGGGCTCGCAACAACAACACAGCCGTATAGGGGGTTATGAATCATGCAGACAGATGATGTGCTGGCGTTTTTGGACCAACACCCGGACTTTCTCGCCCACCATGCCGAAAGACTCGGCCTGAAGCCGGGCGGCGCGCCGCAAGACCGCGTGGTGGTCTCGCTGGCGGAACGCCAAATGCTGGACCTGAAGGACCGCAACCGCCAGTTGGAATCGCGTTTGCAGCAGTTGATCCGCCACAGCGAAGCCAACGACCGCATCATCGCCAGCGCCCATCAATTGGCGCTGACGCTGCAAGCCTGCCTGAGCCTGCAAGACGTGCTGAACGCGCTGCCCGCCTGCTTCGCCGAGCATTTCAAGCTGAAGCGCGTGGCGCTGCGGCTGTGGCATCCGGCGGCGGAGTCCGCCGGCCCGGCCTACGACGCCCGCAGCGAGGTGGCCGCGCTGGCGCGCAATCTGTCCGCGCCCTATTGCGGCCCCTACGTCAACGACGACGTGCTGGCCTGGTTCCCGGCCGCGCCGGTATTGCAGTCCTTCGCCCAACTGGCGCTGCGCGACAGCAAGGGTCAGGCCTTCGGCCTGCTGGCGCTGGCGTCGGACGATCCGCAACGCTTCACCTTCGACATGCACACCCACTACCTGGCCCAGATAGGCGAGCAGGTGTCCGCCGTCCTGGTCCGCGTACTGGAGGCTCAATGACGGCGACGCCCACCGGTTGGTTCCTGCTCGTTCTGGTCGCGCTGTTCTACCTGCACATTCTGTGGCGCTTGATCGCCAGCCGCGACGGCATCGCCCAGCTATGCTTCGCGGCGTCCTTCTTCATCCTGGCGCTGATCTTCCGCGCGGACCCCTTCCTCACCGTGCTGTCGCCGGTGTTGCTGCCCTTCTGTTACGCCTACGCCTGGCTGGGCATCGCCGCCGTGCTGTGGTCCGCCAGCAGCTTGCGGGTCAGCCGGCTTGGCCTGGCCTTCCCCGAACGCCAGCCGCAGCTGGCGGCGCTGATGGCCAGCCAGCTCAGCCTGCATCTGGGCATCGTCGCTTTTTCACGCTTGCTGGACTGGCGGCCGCTGCTGTCCTACCTGATGGCTCCGCCGCTGATCATGGTCGTCAGCTACGCCTGTTACCGCGCGCTCTTGTACGTGATGCGCCGTCAGCCGGAAGCGCGTCTGCCCTGGACGGTGTTCGGCGGCATGACCGTGATCAGCCCCCTGCTGGTGATGTGGCTGTCCGATTGGCTGGCCCCCATCGTGCTGGGCCTGACCTGATCCCCCGCAACGGCGTCCATAAAAAAACCCGAGTCTTTCGACTCGGGTTTTTTTGACGTCGGACAAGCGCTCCGGCGCTTTATCGAATCCACTTACTTCTTGCCGGCTTCGATGGTGATGTTCAGCTGCAGATCGTCGCCCACCGCCGGCGCGTAAGCGCCCACGCCGAACTCGCTGCGCTTGATGGTGGCGGTGGCGTCGGCACCGCACCACGGCTTCTTGGCCATCGGATGGGAATCCACGCACTTGAAGTTGGTCACCGTCAGCGTCACCGGCTTGGTCACGCCGTGCAGGCTCAGTTGACCGTCCACCGCCGCCAGCTTGTCGCCGTTGAAGGTGAATTTGTCGGATTTGAACGTGATGGTCGGGTACTTCTCAACGTCCAGGAAGTCCGGGCTGGCGATGTGCTTGTCGCGCGCCGCCCAGCCGCTGTCGTGGCTGGCGGTCTTGATCACGATGTCCACCGAACCGGTTTTCTTGGCCTGGTCCAGCACCACGGTGCCTTTGGTGTCGTTGAAACGGCCGCTCAGCGTGGAAAAGCCCAGGTGGCTCAGCGAGTAGCCGGCATGGGTGTGCGAGCTGTCCACTTCGTAAGTGACCGGGGCGGCTTGCGCGCTGCCCAGCACGCCCAGCGTCATCACGGCGGCAAACAGAGTCTTCATTTTGGTCGTCACGTCGGTTTTCTCCAGGGTAAAGAAAGGCAAGATCACTTGCCGGTCAGAACGAATTTGTATTTGACGGTCACCAGATCGGCGATCGCCTCGGTGTCGTCCCAAGCGCCGTCGCCCACCTTGAACTGCAGGCGTTGCAGCGGGAAGCTGCCTTGCAGCGTGGTTTCATTGCCCGCGCTGGCGGCGGTGAAGGTGGACACCACCTCGCGGCTGACGCCCTTCAGGCTCAGGGTGCCGCGGGTTTCAAACTTGCCGCCGCCCAGAGCCTTCACCGATTTGGCGGTGAAGGTAGCCTTGGGCAGGCTGGCGATATTGAAGAAGGACGCGCCGCGCACCGTGGTGTTGCCGTCGGCGCTGCCCACGTCCACGCTGCCCAGGTCCACGGTGAACACCGCCTTGGTGGCCTCCGGCTTGGCGGCGTCGAAGCTGACGTTGGCGGCGAAGCTCTTGAAGCGGCCTTCGGTGGGCACGTTCATCTGCTTGAAGGTAAAGCCCAGCGTGCTCTTGGCCGCGTTCAGCGTTTGCGCGGCCTGGGCCGGCGCCATGGCCAGCGCCACGGCGGCGCTCAGGGCGAGGGAAGTCAGAAATTTCATGCTTGAGGATCTCCTTTGCGACAGGACGGCAACATCCGCGCCAGTGTGGCGTCGCGATCGATAAAGTGATGTTTCAATGCCGCCAGCGCGTGCAGGCCGACAATGGCGACGATGGCGTAAGCCATCAGCGCGTGGCTCCAGCCCAGCACATGGCCCAGCGCTTCGTTCTTGTCCACCAGGTCCGGCAGTTGCACCAGGTTGAACCACACCACCGGGTAGCCCTTGGCCGAGCTCATCAGCCAGCCCACCAAGGGCATGGCCAACATCAGCGCGTACAACAGCACGTGGATCAGACCGGCGGCCTTGAGCTGCCAGGCCGGCTGCCCGGGCAAAGGCGCCGGCGCGCCGCGGCGCGCGCGCCAGACCAGGCGCAGCACGGCCAGCGCCAGCACGCTGATGCCCACCCATTTGTGCCAGGCGATCAAAGAGGCTTTCAGTTTGAAACTGGCCGGCGAAGTGATTTGCATGCTGTTGAAATACCAGCCCATGATCAGGGCGGCAATGATCAACAGCGCAATCAGCCAGTGCAGGGCTATCTGTGTCGGACTGTAGCGTTGCATCGAATTCCTTATTACAAATGAGCGGCAGATTAAAACTTATCATGCCCGTTAATCATAAAAGCGCGCCCATTGCCGTCATAGCGAAATTATTAGCGCAAAAGATTCAAATTTTCTGAACAACCACCTGGCGACGCAATGGCAGTTGAGATTGGGAATCACTATGAATAACAAACGACGGCAAGGTTCCCGTATGCGATATAAAACAAAAAACCGCCAGGGGCAAAGCCCGCTGGCGGTTTCCGACCTGGCTCAAAAGCCGGTCAACGGCTCTTGACGAAGGGAATGCCTATCGCTTTGGGCGCCACCGCGCGGCCGACGAAGCCCGCCAGCAGCAAGACGGTCAGCACATAGGGAATCACCGCGATGGCCTGGGACGGGATCTGGCCGATGCCCGGCAGCGCCACGCCTTCCAGACGGATCTGGATGGCGTCGGCGAAAGCGAACACCAGGCAGCCCAGCACCGCCGGCAGCGGCTTCCATTTGCCGAAAATCAACGCGGCCAGCGCCAGGAAGCCCTTGCCCGCCGTCATTTCCTTGATGAAGCTGCCGGTCTGGTACACGGACAGATAGGTGCCGGCGATGCCGCACAACACGCCGCCCCAGAACAAGGCGGTGTAGCGCACCCTGGCCACCGAAATGCCGGCGGTGTCCGCCGCGTGCGGGTTCTCGCCCACGGCGCGCAGACGCAGGCCGAAGCGGCTCTTGTACAACACCCAGGCCACCAGCGGCACGATCAGGAACAGAGTCAGATACACCAGGATGCTGTGGCCGGACAGCAGCTTGCTGTACAGCTGGCCCAGCAACGGCACCTCGCGCAGCTCATGGGCGAACGGCAGCGCGATCTCGTGGAAGCGGCCTTCGTCCGGCAGCTGCGGGGTATTGCCGCCCTGCTGGAACCAGGCCAGGCCCAGCACCGGGGTGATGCCGGAAGCGACGGTGTTGAGCGCCATGCCGGAAATCAGCTGATTGCCGTTGTAGGTGACGGACACGAAGGCGTGGATCATCGCCATCGCCACCGAGGCGGCGATGCCGCAGGCCATGCCTATCCACGGGTTCTGAGTGGCGAAGGCCGCGGCGGCCGCGGCAAAGGCCGCCACCAACATCTTGCCTTCCAGGCTGATGTCCACCACGCCGGAACGTTCGGAGAACATGCCGGCCATCGCGGCCAGGATCAGCGGCGTGGCCACGCGCAGCGTGGAATCGAGCAGACTGAAGAAGATTTCCATTATTTGTCGTCCTTGCGCTTGAACAGGCCGGCGATGAACGGCTCGAACAGGTTTTCCAGCGCGCCGCAGAACAGGATGATCAGACCCTGGATGAAGATGATCATCTCGCGGGTGATCATCGGCTTCTCGAAGGACAGATCGGAGCCGCCCTGGGTCAAAGCGCCGAACAACAGCGCGGACAGGATGATGCCCACCGGGTGGTTGCGCCCCATCAGCGCCACGGCGATGCCGACAAAGCCCACGCCGTTGGTGAACATCACGTTCATGCGGTGGGCGGAACCCATCAGCTCGTTGACCGCGGCCAGACCGGACAACGCGCCGGACACGCACATGGCGAGGATGATGACGCGGCTGACGCTCATGCCGGCGTAGCGGGCGGCCGGTTCGCTGGTGCCCACGGTGCGCAGTTCGAAGCCCCAGCGGCTATGCCACACCACCAGGTAGAACAGCGCGGCGGCCAGCAAGGACATCACGAAGCTCAGGTTCAGCGGCGAGGTGGGAATCTCCACGCCAAAGCGCGCCGCCACTTCATGGATGGCGGGAATCCAGGCCGCCTGGCCGAATTCGCGCGTGGTCGGGTTCTGCGAGCCGGCCTCGATCAAGTGATGGCTGATCAGGTACAACATCAAGGAGTAAGCGATGAAGTTGAACATGATGGTGGTCACCACGATGTGGCTGCCCCGCTTGGCCTGTAACCAGCCCGGCACGAAGGCCCAGGCCGCGCCGAAGCCCATCGCCGCCAGGATGGCCAGCGGCACCAGCACCGCCGGCGGCAGGCTGTGGTCGAAGCCCAGCACCACCAGGGTGACTCCCAGGCCGGCCAGATAGGTCTGGCCTTCGCCGCCGATATTGAACAGGCCGGCGTGGAAGGCGGTGGCCACCGCGAGACCGGTGAAGATGAAGCCGGTGGTGTAGAACAGCGTATAGCCTATGCCCTCGCCGTAGCCGAAGGCGCCGTTGATCAGCAGCTTCAGGCATTCCCAAGGGTCTTCGCCTATCAGCCAGGTGACCAGGCCGGTCACCAGCAGCGCCGCCATCAGATTAAGCGCCGGCAGCACCGTCAGCTGCGCCCAGCGCGGCAAGGTGGAAGGTTGTCCGAATTTCAATGCTTGTGCCCCCCCATCAGCAGGCCCAGCGAAATGGTGTCGGCGTCCTTGGCCGCCACTTCGCCGGAGATCTGTCCGCCGGCCATGACCAGGATGCGGTCGGCCAGCGCCAGGATTTCTTCTAATTCAACCGAGACCAGCAAAATGGCCTTGCCCTCGTCGCGCAGTTCCACCAGCCGCTTGTGAATGAATTCAATCGCGCCGATGTCGACGCCGCGCGTCGGCTGGCCGATCAGCAACAGGTCCGGATTGGCGTGGATTTCACGCGCCAGCACCACTTTCTGCTGATTGCCGCCGGAGAGCAGGCCCACGCGCAGCAGCGGATTGCCCGGGCGGATGTCGAATTGCTGGATGAAGTCGCGGGTGCGCGCCAGCAGCCGCTTGCGCGAATACCAGGGGCCGCGGCCCAGGCCGGTTTCGCCGTGATAGCCGAGAATGGCGTTTTCATAGCTGGAGAAGGCCTTGACCAGGCCCTCGCGCGAGCGGTCTTCCGGCACATGGGCGATGCCCAGCCTGCGGTAGAGCGCGGCGCGCGGCTCGCCGCCGCAACGGCGGCGCAGCAGGTCCTCGCCCTTGTAGACCATCTCGCCGGCGCTGGGCTCCAGCATGCCGGCCAGCACTTCCAACAGTTCGGACTGGCCGTTGCCGGACACGCCGGCGATGCCGACGATCTCGCCGGCGCGCACTTCGAAATTCAACTGGTCCAGCAGCTTGACCGCGCGCGCGTCGGTCAGGCACAGATTCTTGACGCTGAGCACCGCCGCGCCCGGCTCGCGCTCGGCCTTGTCCACTTTCAGGCTGACCTTGCGGCCCACCATCAGGTCCGCCAGCTTTTCCTTGTCCACGTCGCAGGTGGCGACATTGGCCACCACGGTGCCGGCGCGCATCACGCTGACGCCGTCGGTGATGTCCATCACCTCGCGCAGCTTGTGGGTGATCAGGATCACGGTCTTGCCCTGCGCTTTCAGCGAACGCAGGATGTGGAACAGGTGATCGGCTTCCTGCGGCGTCAGCACCGCGGTGGGCTCGTCCAGAATCAGCACGTCGGCGCCGCGGTACAGCGCCTTGAGGATTTCCACCCTTTGCTGCAGGCCCACGCCCAGATCGCCCACCAGCGCGTCCGGATCCACCTCCAGCGAGTAATTGCGGTTGAGCTCTTTCAGATGCTCGCGGGCCTCGTCCAGCCCCTTTTTTAGCACCAGGCCGCCTTCGGCGCCCAGCACGATGTTTTCCAGCACGGTAAAGGTGTCCACCAGCATGAAATGCTGATGCACCATACCTATCCCCAGCTCAATCGCCTCTTGGCTGTTGCGGATAGGCGCTTCCTTGCCGTTCACCCGGATGGAGCCGCTGTCGGCCTGGTAATAGCCGTACAGAATGCTCATCAACGTGGATTTACCGGCCCCGTTTTCGCCGATGACGCCATGGACGGTGCCCTTGGCGATTTTCATCGAGACGTCGCGGTTGGCTTTGACGGCACCAAAACTCTTGTTGATGCCCGCCAGCTCAATGGCAAACTCGGTCATGCTTATTCATATTCCCTGGTTAGGGTCAACCTGATTCCGCTCCGGCATGAACAAACAGGCACGATGGAATGCATCGTGCCTGCGTCCCCGAAACGGATCAGGGAAAACTCAGCTCAGCTTATTGCATCGGGCAACTGTTGTTGGCGCGGTAATCCACCACCTTGATCTTGCCGCCGATGATGTCCGCCTTGGCCGCGTTGATCTTCTTCTCCATCGCCGGAGTGATCACTTTGCGGTTGTTGGCGTCCAGCGCCCAATCCACGCCGGCCTCCTTCAGGCCCAGCACCTTGACTTCCGGCTTCCAGGAACCGTTCTTGGCGTCCTTGAAGGTGTTGAACACCGCCACGTCCACGCGCTTGACCATGGAGGTCAGCACCGAACCCGGGTACAGATGGTTCTGGTTGCTGTCCACGCCGATGGAGTACTTGCCGGCGGCCTTGGCAGCTTGCAGCACGCCCAGGCCGGTGCCGCCGGCGGCGGCGAACACCACGTCCACGCCGCGGTCGAACTGGCTCTTGGCCAGCTCAGTGCCACGCGCCGGGTCGTTGAAGGCCTGCGGCGTGGTGCCGGTCATGTTCTGGATCACGCTGGCGTTCTTGTTGGTGAACTTCACGCCCTGCACATAGCCACAGCCGAAGGCGCGGATCAGCGGCACGTCCATGCCGCCGACAAAGCCCACCTTGCCGCTCTTGGAGGCCATCGCCGCGGCCACGCCGGTCAGGAAGGCGCCTTCTTGTTCCTTGAACACGATGCTCTGAACGTTGGAACCTTTTGCCACGGCGTCGATCAGAGTGAACTTGACCTTGGGGAACTCCTTGGCCACGGTTTCCACCGCCTGGGTGAAGGAGAAGCCGATGGCCACCACGATGTCGGCGTCGCGGCGCGCCATATTGCGCAGCAGCTGTTCTTTCTGGGCTTCGGACGCGATCTGGCCGTCGCGGTAGTTGATCTTGAATTCCTTCTTGAAACGCTCGGCGCCGTTGTACGCGGACTCGTTGAAGCTCTTGTCAAACTTGCCGGCCATGTCGTAGACCACGGCGGGCGAGAATTCTTTGGCGAAGGCGGAAGTGGACAACACCGCGGCCGCTACGGCAAAGCTCATTCGTTTCAGCTGGATTTTCATCTCTATGACTCTATGGAGTTTGTTGGTCAACCCGCACGTCGATCACCCCCTGTGGTTCCCGTGTCGTGCAGCGAAGCAAAGCGCCCGCCAACCCTTTGTCATGTAGCGTCGCAACTACACGCCTGGTTGCGCGGATGCGGTCCTGCCGCCATCCCGTGGCAAACGGGATCGCAATCGGCACAGACGCCGCCCTGTCATTCTTGTTTGAGCGCGGCGAATTGTAATGACGCACCCATGGCCTGTAAACAACTTCCTCTCTACTTTGAAATATCATGTCGCAACGAAAGCCGGCAAAGCCCGAGTCCGCGCACAAAAACGCCAATAGCATGACAAACCGCTGTTGTTTTCGCGTAATGGAAGCGTAAGACATAAAACTACAGCACAAGGGCATCGCCCGTCGCCCGCGCGCCTTCCAAAGCCGGCCGGCAACGCCTACAATGCCGGCCTTCCCCACCCGCTTCAAGCCGCCCCATGCTGCCCATTCTTTACCGCGACGACCGGCTGATCGCCATTCACAAGCCCTCCGGCCTGCTGGTGCATCGCACCGCGCTGGACCGCAACGAAACCCGCTTCGCCGTGCAGCTGCTGCGCGACCAGATCGGCCAGCGGGTCTACCCGGTGCACCGGCTGGACAAGGGCACTTCCGGCGTGCTGCTGTTCGCGCTGGACAAGGATATGTGCCGCGAAATGAGCTGGCAGTTCGAACGCCAGCAGGTGGACAAGCGCTATATCGCCGTGGTCCGCGGCTACAGCGACGACGCCGGACGCATCGACTACCCCTTGAGCCGGCGCCCGGACGATCTGGAATGGATAGGCGAAACCGTGGACACCGCGCCGCAGGCCGCCGTCACCGACTACCGCACGCTGGCGCGCATCGAACTGCCGATCGAGGTGGAACGCTACCCCAGCAGCCGCTACAGCCTGCTGGAGCTAACGCCTCACACCGGCCGCCGCCACCAGCTGCGCCGTCATCTGAAGCACATCGCCCACCCCATCATCGGCGACGCCACCCACGGCAAGGGCCGCCACAATCGCATGTTCGCCGAACATTTCGGCAGCCGGCGCCTGCTGCTGGCCTGCGTCGCAATGCGGCTGAGCCACCCTGACAGCGGGCAGCCGCTCTGGCTGCAAGCGCCGCCGGCCGACGATTTCATGCAGCTTGCGGAACAACTGGGCTGGCGCGCCGCGCTGGAGGACGCGCTGCGCGGCCACGCCGAATCCGGTACAATTCGCGGCTGACGAACGCCATACCCCGCAGCCATGCTTAGTTACCGCCACGCCTTCCACGCCGGCAACCACGCCGACGTGCTCAAGCATCTGATCCAGATCGAGCTCCTGAACTACCTGGGCCAGAAAGCCAAGCCCTACTGGTATATCGACACCCATGCCGGCGCCGGCGCCTACTCGCTGGTGGAAGGTTACGCCACCAAGAACGCCGAATTCGAATCCGGCATCGCCCGCCTATGGCGGCGCGACGACCTGCCGGAAGCCGTCGCCAACTACGTCGACGTGGTGCGCAGCCTGAACGCCGACGGCGAACTCAAGCTCTACCCCGGCTCGCCCTGGTGCGCGGCGGAAGTGATGCCGGCCAGCGACAAGCTGCGCCTGTTCGAGCTGCACCCCACCGACCACCAGCTGCTGGCCGACACCTTCGCCGACGCCGGCCGCCGCGTGCAAATCCAGCAGGCCAACGGCTTCGAGGCGATCAAGGCGATTCTGCCGCCGCCGCCGCGCCGCGCGCTGGTGCTGATCGACCCGCCCTACGAGGACAAGCGCGATTACCAGCACGTGATCACCGCGCTGAAGGAAAGCCTGAAACGCTTCGCCACCGGCGTCTACGCGGTCTGGTATCCCTGCCTGCAGCGTGCCGAGATGAAGGAACTGCCCAAGGAAATGAAGAAGCTGGGCGCCAAGAACTGGCTGCGCGCCGAATTGCACGTGCAAAAGCCGTCCAGCGACGGCTTCGGCATGCACGGCAGCGGCATGTTCATCCTCAACGCGCCGTGGACGCTGCCGCAGACGCTGCGCGAAGTGCTGCCCTACCTCGCCCAGCATCTGGCGCAGGACGCCGGCGCCAGCTATGTGCTGGAAACCGGCGGTGACCTTTAAAGAACCTATTTACGATCTGCTGCGCGTCGTGGAGCGTTACACGGTGAGTACGGCTTCAGAATGCTCATGTACCTCTTGTACACTCCGCTTCTTCAACCGTTTTCGCCTTGTCTCCCCTTAGCTCGCGAGATCGTAAACAGGCCCTAAGCCCCAGCGAGAACCCATCGATGGCAAAACTCTTTTTCCGCTACGCCGCGATGAACAGCGGCAAGAGCACCCAGCTGCTGCAAATCGCCAACAACTACGAATCCATGGGCAAGACCGTGGCGCTGTTCACCAGCGCGATGGACGACCGCTACGGCTTCGGCAAGATCACCTCCCGCCTCAATCTGCAGCGCGACGCCCGCACCTTCTCGCCGGAGCTGAACTTCCTGGCCGAGGATTTCGGCCAGACCGCCTGCATCCTGATCGACGAAGCCCAGTTCATCACCCCGGAGCAGGTGCACCAGTTGCATGAGCTGGCCCATACCCGCAACATCCCGGTGATCTGCTTCGGCCTGCGCACCGATTTCCGCGGCGAACCCTTCGTCGGCTCCGGCATGCTGCTGGCGCTGGCCGATGAAATCGAAGAGATCAAGACCATTTGCGAATGTGGCAAAAAAGCCACCATGCACATTCGCATCGACGCCGACGGCCGCCGCGTCAAGGAAGGCCCGCAGGTGGAAATCGGCGGCAACGCCCGCTACCGCGCGGTTTGCGCCCGCTGCTTCTACCGGCTCTGAAGCCGCCGCCCGCCCGCCGAAACCCGCCCGCCTCAGCGGGCTTTTTTGCGCCCGCCGCCGGCGCGCTCAAAAAAAACTTGCCCTGGGCTTTGATAATGTACACAATCAAATCTGCTTGCATTACAGAGGATTAGCCAATGAGCCATGGGGGCAAACGCAGCGGCGCCGGCCGCAAGTCCAGCTACGGCGGCGACAAGACCGTCGCCCTCCGCGTGCCGGAACCGTTGAAACCGGTGCTGGAAGACTGGCTGCGCGATTACCGCAGCTGGCGCACCGCCCACAACGCCCAGGCCGACGACGTGCGCACCCTGGCGCGCCACCTCAGCGAGTTGTCGCTGCCGCTGTTCGCCAACAGCGTGCCGGCCGGCTCGCCGGTGGCGGCGGACGATCTCAAGGAAGACGACGTGGACCTCAACGCCAGGCTGGCGCCGCGGCCTGGCAGCACCTTCCTCGTCACGGTCAAGGGCGAATCCATGTTGGGCGCCGGCATCCACGACGGCGACCTGCTGGTGGTGGACCGCGCGACGGAGGCGCGCAACGGCAAGGTTGTAGTAGCGGCGCTCAATGGCGAACTGACGGTGAAGCGGCTGGAAAAAACCGCCAAGGGCATCCGCCTGCTGCCGGAAAACCCGGAATTTCAGCCGATTCCGGTGCCGGAAGACGCCGCCTTCCATATCTGGGGCGTCGTCACCAACGTCATCCACAAAGTGGACTGAACCTTCGGGAGAACACCATGGAACACACTCAAGCGCAGTACGACAGCATCAAGATGAAGTTCATGGACTGGCGCCGGCTGCCGCGCGCCTTCCGCGCGGTGATCCAGGGCCAGCCGCAAGTGCTGGTCAGCCGCCCGGGGCGAGACTTCTACGTGCCGGTGCAGTTTGTTTAGCCACCTTTATTAGCCACGGAAACACACGGAAGACACGGCAAAAGACAACTCCTTCGGCCAGGAAACCCACGAAACCTTCCACCGTCTTTGGTCCGTGTTTTTCCGTGTGTTTCCATGGCAAAAGCAACCACAGACCTTGCCTGCTCCCGTGGCCTTCCGTGGCAAAAGACGTTCCCCCCCTTAAGAGCGGCTAACATTGTCAGTTTCACGGCTGAGGCAAGGCGCGCCGACGCAGGCAGTACTTGAGTACGACAAGTCGGCGCAACGCAGCATCAGGGGTTTGTTAGCCGCTCTAAGCAAGCGTCACGCTTAATTGGCCTCGCCCACATCCGGCCCGCGCATCGCGTCCGCAGGCATGTTCAAACGCTCCACCTGGGCGCGCGCCGCGGCGAAGGCCGGGCCGGCCAGCTCCGCCGCCCAATCCGCCGCCTTGCCGGCCATGCGCTCCAGCCGCCGCGCCAGTTCCGGCTGCGCCGGCGGCCGCAGATGGGCCAGAATCAGATCGGTCTGCCGGGGATCGTTGCAGACCAGCACCATATCGCAACCAGCGGCCAAGGCCACGTCGGCGCGCTGAACAAAGTCGCCGGCGCCGGCCGCGCCCTCCATGTCCAAGGCGTCGGAGAAGATCACGCCGTCAAAACCCAGCCGGCCGCGCAGCACCTGCTGCAGCCACACCGGCGAGAAACCGGCCGGCTGCGCGTCCACCGCCGGGTACAGAACATGCGCCGGCATCACCGAGCCCATGCCGGCGGCCGCCAGGCGGCCGAAGGGCACCAGATCGTCCGCCTCCAGCTCGGCCAGGCTGCGGCCGTCCTCCGGCATCAGATGATGGCTGTCGCCCTCGACGAAGCCATGGCCGGGAAAGTGCTTGCCGCAAGTGGACATGCCGCCGCGCGCCAGGCCGCGCTGCAGCGCCTCGGCCAACTCGGCCACAATGGCCGGATCGCGGTGGAAGCTGCGGTTGCCTATCACCGCGCAGCGCCCCCAATCCAGGTCCAGCACCGGGGTGAAGGACAGGTCGACGCCGCAGGCGGACAGCTCGGCGGCCAACACATAGCCCACGTTCTCCGCCTGCTCCAAGGCCGCCGCGCGGTCCTGCTCCCACATCCTGCCCAGCACCTGCATCGGCGGCAGACGGGTGAAGCCGTCGAGGAAGCGCTGCACCCGGCCGCCCTCGTGATCCACCGCAATCAGCAGATGCGGGCTGCGCAAGGCGCGGATTTCCGCGGTCAGCGCCTTCAGCTGTTCGATGTCCTGGAAATTGCGGCGAAACAGGATCACCCCGCCCACCAGCGGATGCGCCAAGCGCTGTTTCTCTTCGTCCGTCAGCCGCAGGCCGGCCACGCCCGCCATTACCGGCCCGCGCGGCAAGGCCGCGCTCTGTTGAGTCTGCTGCATCGGTTTGCTCTCTCTCTTAGAACCTGTTTACGATCCGCAACGCCTTGTGGAGCGTTACACGGTGAGCACGTCTTCAAAATGCCCATGTACCGTGTGTACACTCCGCTTTTTCAGCCGCAACGCCTTGTCTCGCCCTTGCTCGCGAGATCGTAAACACGTTCTTAGCCGGGCGCGGGGCGCTCCAGCACCACAAAAGCCAGCGCGTGGCCGCGTTCGTCGCTGATGGACAGATGACGCGCGCCCACGCCGCGCCGGCTTAAAAATTCTTCCAATTCTGGGCTTAGCGCCAATAGCGGCTTACCCCATTCATCATGCTCGACCCAGATCGCCGTCAGCAACACCGGCGCGCGCACCCCGGTGCCCAGCGCCTTGGCCAGAGCCTCCTTGACCGCGAAGCGCTTGGCCAGAAAGCGCGCCGGATCGGCGCTGTCGGCGAAAGCCCGCCGCTCGGCCGGGGCCAGCATGTGCCGCCCCAGCTTGAAGCCCCAGCGCTGGAACATCCCCCGCATGCGCTCGATGTCCACCAGATCGGTGCCTATGCCGTAAATCATCGTCCGCCCTCTCCGCGTCCGCTCAGCCAAAAAGCGCGGGACAGCCACAGCAGCAGACAGGGCAGCCAGACGTAAAGCAGCTCCGAACTCAGCACACGCAGCCCCTTGGGGCCCAGCCAGCGGCCGGGCGTCAGCGGCGAGCCTTCGATAGGCCGCCAATCAAACAAGAAGCGCCCCGGATGCCAGGGCATCGCCAAAGCCGGGCCATGGGTGGCGTCGGTCCACATGTCCAGCAAGGCGTGGGAGACCACCGCCAGGCTCAGCACGACAAAAGCGCGTAGCGGCCCCAGCCCCATCCGCGACCACCAGCGGTGCCCGAGCGCGGCCAGCACGCCGCCGGCGATCAAGGCCAGCGTCAGCGAATGAGAGACGCCGCGATGCCCCCAGGGGCTGGCATAGGGAATGCCCAGCTTGAAAGTGATCACGTCCAGATCCGGCAGCATCGCCGCCGCGCCGCACAGCAGCAGCCAGCCGGCCATGCCGGGCGCGCGCAGCGGACACGGCGCGCACAGGCCGGCCAGCGTCGCGCCGGCCAGGGCGTGGGTGACGACGGTGGGCACCGGAATCAGCCGCGCGCGGCCGCCATCAGCGCCTTCATCTCCTTCACCGCCTCGGCGAAGCCGACGAACAGCGCCTGGGCGACGATGGCGTGGCCGATATTCAGTTCCGCGATCTGCGGAATGGCGGCGATCGGCTGCACATTGTGGTAGTTGAGACCGTGGCCGGCGTTGACCACCATACCCAGCTCGGCGGCGAAGGCGGCGGCGTCGCGGATGCGCGCCAGCTCGGCGTCGCGCGCCGCGGCGTCATGGGCGTCGGCGTAAGCGCCGGTGTGCAATTCCACCACGCGCGCGCCGGCGTCCCAGGCGCGCTGGATCTGCGCGCGGTCCGGATCAATGAAGATGGACACGCGGATGCCGGCGTCCAGCAGGCTGCGAGTGTAGCGGCTGACATCGGCGAAATGGCCGATGGCGTCCAGGCCGCCCTCGGTGGTGACTTCCTCGCGCTTTTCCGGCACCAGGCACACGTCTTCCGGCTTCACCGCCAGCGCATTGGCCAGCATTTCCTCGGTCATCGCCATTTCCAGGTTGACCCGGGTCTTGACCACCTGGCGCATCGCCACCACGTCGGCGTCCTGAATGTGACGGCGATCCTCGCGCAGATGCAGGGTGATCAGGTCGGCGCCGGCGGTTTCCGCCACCAGCGCGGCCTCCACCGGGCTGGGATAACGGGTGCCGCGCGCCTGGCGCAAGGTGGCGACGTGATCGATGTTTACGCCCAACAGAATCATATTCACTCCCGATAGCTTAGCCTCAATCCGACAGCGAATTGACGGCCTGTAACAGTTCGCGCGAAGCCAGCGGCTCCTCGCCCAATAAAGCGGTCAACCATACTCGCATCAGCGCCCGCGCTTCAAGCCGGGTGGCCGCAGCCGCGTAATCGTCGGCCTCTATCGCCAGCAGGCTGGCGCCGCTGAGCCGCAGCCCGCGCTCCAGGCTCTGGCCGGCGTCGCGCTCCGGCGCGGCGTTGCCCTGGCACCAATAATCAAGCCCGGCGTCCACGTCCGCGCCGTCGCCGTCGCGCAGCAGGCTGGGCGCGTAGCCCAACACCTGGATCAGCCGCAATTCGTAGCGGCGCAGCACCGCGGCCAGACCGCCTTGCCGCGCCAGGCCGCGCACCGCCGCGTCGTAAACGGCGAAGGCGCGCGGTTCGGGGTCGTCGCGCGCGGTCAGCTTCATCATCAATTCGTTCAGATAAAAGCCGCAGATCAGCGGCAGGCCGGACAGCTGCGGCACGCCGCCGTCCCAGTCTGCGCTGTGCAGGGTGCGCAGTTCGCCCTTGCCGAACCAGGACAGGGTCAAGGGCTGGAAAGGCAGCAGTAGGCCGCGCAGATCGGCCCGCGGCCGCCGCGCGCCGCGCGCCACCACCGAAAAACGGCCGTGCTCGCGGCTGAGCACCTCCACCAGCAAACTGGTTTCCCGGTAGGGCTGCGCGTGCAGCACATAGGCCGGCTGGCGATCCACCCTGCCCGGCTGGCTCATCCGGCGCCCCCGGCCGCCGGCCGCGGGCACACCGCGGCCGCGCTCACATTGAAGGCGAACACCCGATACCAGGCTTCCGGTCCGTAGCGCTGGGCGATCAGGCGCTCCGCGCACTGACGCCAGGCGGCGATGGCCTCGACGCTGTCCCAGTAGGACACGGTGTCCCGTCCCGGCTCTCCGCGCTCCAGGCCCAGGAAGCCGGCCTGACAGGCCGCCAGCCGGGCAATGCGCTCCAGCAAGTCGCGGCTGCCGGGCAAGTCCTGCCCTTGCTGCAGAGAAAAAATCACCGTCCAACAGGACGGCGCCAAATGATAGTGCATGAGGGCTTCAGTCCAGGCCGAATTCCCGCAGGAAGCGAACGTCGTCGGCCCAGCCGGATTTGACCTTGACCCAGACCTGCAGGAAGACCTTGCCGTCGAACAATTTTTCCATGTCCATCCGCGCCTCGGTGGAGATTTTCTTCAGCTTCTCCCCGCCGCGGCCGATGACGATGGGCTTCTGGTTTTCCTTGTCCACCAGCACGCCGATATGGATGCGGCGCAGCTCGCCGTCCATTTCGAACATTTCCACTTCCACGTTCATTTCGTACGGCAGCTCTTCGCCCAGGTAGCGGAACAGCTTCTCGCGCACAATCTCGGCGGCCAGGAAGCGTTCGCTCTTGTCGGTGACCATGTCTTCCGGATACAGCGGCATCGATTCCGGCAGATGCGGACGCACTTGCTCCAGCAGCTCGCTCAGGCGCTGGCCGTGCTTGGCGCTGACCACTTCCACGCCGGCGAAGGCGAATTCCGCCTGCACCTCGGCGATGAAGGCCTGCAGCGCGTCGCGGTCCTTGGCCTTGTCCAGTTTGTTCACCACCAGGATCACCGGGGTACGCTTGGGCAGCAAGGCCATCACTTCGTGGTCCGCGCCGGTGAAGCGCATCGCCTCCAGCACGAACAGCACGCAATCGACGCTGCCCAGCGAGTCCTTGACGCTCTTGTTCAGGGTTTCGTTGAGCGCGCCCTTGTGAAAGGTCTGGAAACCCGGGGTGTCGACGAAGACGAACTGGGCGTTGTTCTCGGTGTGGATGCCGGTGACGCGGTGACGCGTGGTTTGCGCCTTCTTGGACGTGATGCTGATCTTCTGGCCGATCAGATGGTTCATCAGCGTGGACTTGCCGACGTTGGGACGGCCGACGATGGCGACGAAGCCGCAGTGATATTGGATGTCAGTCATATACGTTTCTTGCTCGCAGCGAGTTTTTGTTCCAGCAGGATCAGCGCCGCTTCGGCGGCCTGCTGTTCGGCGGCGCGGCGGCTGCCGCCTTCGCCGGTGGAGCCTATCGCCAGCTCGCCCAGGTCGCATTCCACGCGGAACCATTGCTCATGGGCTTCGCCGCTTTGCGACAGTATCCGGTATTTGGGCAAGGCCAGCTTGCGCGCCTGCAGCGCTTCTTGCAAACGGGTCTTGGCGTCCTTGGCCTGGCGGCTGGTGTCGATGGAGGACACGCGTTCGGCGTAGAGCCTGCGCACCACTTGCTCGGCGCGCAGAAAATCGGAGTCGAAGCTGACCGCGGCGAAAGTGGCTTCCAGCGCGTCGGCGAGGATGGACGGACGGTTGAAACCGCCGCTTTTCAGCTCGCCCTCGCCCAGGTACAGGTAATCGCCCAGCTTCAGTTCGTGGGCGATTTCGGCCAGGGTGTTCTGGTTGACCAGATTGGCGCGCAGCCGCGACAGCTCGCCCTCGGTCAGCTTGGGAAATTGATCGAACAGCATGCGGGCGACGGTGTAATTGAGGATGCTGTCGCCCACGAATTCGAAACGCTCGTTGTTGCCGGCGCCGTAACTGCGATGCGTCAAGGCTTGACGCAGCAACTCCGGCTTCTGAAATGCGTAATCCAGCGCCTGACTCAGGCGCCGGAATCTATTGTCGGTTGGTATCACTTGGCTTATTGCGGGGGCTGGCCCGCTTGGGTATCGAATTTGAACAGCAGGCTGACATTGGAGAACAAGGGCACTTCGCGCTGATAAGCGGCGCGGATGTACACGTAATTGCCGCCGGTCACCACCACCAGGTTTTCACCCTTGATCGAGGCGATGCCGGCCACGGCGGCCCGCTGATTGAAATCCCGGCGAACGGATAGCTCGCCGACATTGCTTTGAGCGGACAAGGCGGTGATCGCCTGGCGCACCTCGGCGTACTCCGAGTACACCGGCATCACCTTCATGCCCAGCACGAGGATCGCGCCCAGCACGATCATCACCAGCAGTACGGAAAACAGCGACAGGCCCTTCTGACGACTGAAATGCATAATGCGCTCCGAGCTTGCGATCTTGCGTTTATCAGTGAATGGTTTTGCCGATGCGGGACAGGTCGCCAAAGTTCATCCAGATCATGAAGGCCTTGCCCACCATCAGCTTGTCGTTGACGAAGCCCCAGTAACGGCCGTCCAGGCTGTTGTCGCGGTTGTCGCCCAGCATGAAGTAATGGCCGGCCGGCACCTTGCAGACAAACCCATTGTCATCATAGCGGCAGTTGTCGCGGAACGGGAAGTCCTGCACCTGGCTCAAAGCCACAGTGGGCGAACCGTCGTTGTTCAGCACCGAGTACGTGCGCGACCCCATGGTTTCCTTGTAGCGCTTGGCGTTGATCATCATCAAGCCCTGCTCCAGGTATTCGTAGTTGCCGTCGTCGGCGTCCGGCAGCGGCTTGCCGTTGACGCTCAGGCGCTTGTCGCGGTACTCGACCACGTCGCCCGGCAGGCCGATGGCGCGCTTGATGTAGTTGACCTTGGGGTTGGGCGGGAAGTTGAACACCACCACGTCGCCGCGCTCCACCTTGTCCACCGGCGCGAACACGGTGTTCAGCACCGGCACGCGCAGGCCGTAGGTGAATTTGTTCACCAGGATGAAATCGCCCACCACCAGGCCCGGACGCATCGAGCTGCTGGGAATCTGGAACGGCTCGGCGATGAAGGAGCGCAGCAGGAACACCACCAGGATCACCGGGAAGAAGCCGCGAGAATAGTCGACGAAATGGCCGGCCGGGGTCTCCGCCGCGCGGCGCTTGGCCAGCACCAGCTTGTCCGCCAGCCATACCGCGCCGGTGATCAGCACGAAGACCAGCATCACCGCGGTGAAGCTCATATAGTTGGACAGCAGGCCGAAGCCGCCGATCAGCACCGCCAGGTAGCCCCATTGCACCGCCTGCGGCCAATCCTTGGCGCCCTCTTGCTTCTTGCCGCCAAAAGCGATCAGCATGCCGCCGATCGCCACCGCCACGACAAACACCCAGAACAGATTTCCGCCCACTTATTTGTCCCCTACTTGAAGGATTGCCAGGAATGCTTCCTGCGGAATTTCCACATTGCCCACCTGCTTCATGCGCTTCTTGCCCGCCTTCTGCTTCTCCAGCAGTTTTTTCTTACGGGTGATGTCGCCGCCGTAGCACTTGGCCAACACGTTCTTGCGCAAGGCCTTGACCGTCTCGCGCGCGATGATGTGGCCGCCGATGGCCGCCTGCACCGCGATATCGAACATCTGACGCGGAATCAGTTCGCGCATCTTGGACACCAGTTCGCGGCCGCGGTAGACGCTGGAGGCGCGGTGCACGATCAGCGACAGCGCGTCCACCTTCTCGCCATTGACCAGCACATCCAGCTTGACCAGATCGGCGCTCTGGAATTCCTTGAATTCGTAATCCAGCGAGGCGTAGCCGCGGCTGGTGGACTTCAGCTTGTCGAAGAAGTCCATCACCACTTCGTTCATCGGCAGATCGTAGGTGAGCATCACCTGACGGCCCATGTACTGCATATTGCGCTGTACGCCGCGCTTCTGGTTGCACAGCGTCATCACCGCGCCGACATAGTCTTGCGGCACCAGGATGGTGGAGGTGATGATGGGTTCGCGCAACTCGTCGTACTTGCCGGCATCCGGCATCCGCGACGGGTTGGACACCACTTCCACCACGCCGTCCTTCATCACCACTTCGTAGTTCACCGTGGGCGCGGTGGTGATCAGGTCCATGTCGAACTCGCGCTCCAGGCGCTCCTGCACGATCTCCAGGTGCAGGAGGCCGAGGAAGCCGCAGCGGAAGCCGAAGCCCAGCGCCTGCGACACTTCCGGCTCGTACTTCAGCGAAGCGTCGTTCAGCTGCAGTTTTTCCAGCGCGTCGCGCAGCGCTTCGTAGTCATGGCTTTCCACCGGATACAGGCCGGCGAATACCTGGGACTGCACTTCCTTGAAGCCCGGCAGCGCCTCGGTGGCCGGCTTGGACACCAGGGTGATGGTGTCGCCGACCTTGGCCGATTTCAATTCCTTGATGCCGGCGATGACGAAACCCACCTCGCCCGCGTTCAGATTCGGACGCTGGACGGATTTGGGCGTGAACACGCCCACCTGCTCGCACAGATGCTCGGCGCCGGTGGCCATGAACTTGATCTTGTCCTTGGGCTTCAGCGAACCGTCGATCACGCGCACCAGCATCACCACACCGACGTAGTTGTCGAACCAGGAGTCGACGATCAAAGCCTTCAGAGGGCCGCCCGCATCGCCCTTTGGCGGCGGAACCTTGCTGACCACTTCTTCCAGAATGTCCTCGATGCCGATGCCGGACTTGGCCGAAGCGCGCACCGCGTCCGCCGCCTCGATGCCGATAATGTCTTCGATTTCCTGGCTGACGCGCTCCGGCTCGGCGGCCGGCAGGTCGATCTTGTTCAGCACCGGCACCACTTCCACGCCCAGCTCGATAGCGGTGTAGCAGTTGGCCACGGTCTGCGCTTCCACGCCTTGCGAGGCGTCCACCACCAGCAGCGCGCCTTCGCAGGCGGACAGCGAGCGCGACACTTCATAGGAAAAGTCCACGTGTCCGGGGGTGTCGATCAGGTTCAGGTTATAGACCTGACCGTCGCGCGCCTTGTAGCTCAAGGCCGCGGTCTGCGCCTTGATGGTGATGCCGCGCTCTTTCTCGATGTCCATCGAGTCCAGCACCTGGGCGCTCATTTCGCGCATTTCCAGGCCGCCACAGAATTGAATGAAGCGGTCGGCCAGGGTCGATTTGCCATGGTCGATATGGGCAATGATCGAGAAATTTCGAATGTTTTTCATGATATCCAGCAAAAGATAAGGGCACGCTAGCGTGCCCGGAACTGCCGATGGAAGCCGCGGGCCTGATGAAAGCGGCTCATCATCAGGATTGCGACCTCTAAAGCCGTTAACAGCCCATCCAGCAAGCGGGGGCACCCAAGTGCCCCCGATATAAACTCACACTGGCGCGGATTTTAGCCGATTTCGCCCAAATGTGCAGCCAATGCGGCCTGATCCAGGCGCCAATGGCAGATTTCGGTCTCATCCGCCATCAGAACCGGCACCAGTTCGTTGAAGCGGCGCTCCAGCTTCGGGTCGGCGTCGACATCGACGACGTCCAGCTCGAAGCCGTAGCGCTCGCGCCAGGGCTGCAGCTCGGCCAGCATCTGATGGCACAAGCTGCAGTATTCGCGGAAATACAGCGTCAGTCTCACTTGCCGTCGCCCACCGGCAGCGGGATGAACTGGGTAATCCCCTGACGCAGCACTTGCAGCGCGATCGACGAGCCCTTCTTGGCCGCGGACAAGGCGGACTTCAGCTGCTCGACATTGGCCAGCGGCTCGCTGCCGATGCCCACGATCACGTCGCCCGGCTGAATGCCCGCGCGCATCGCCACATTATTGGCGCCGCGCACCAGCAGGCCGTACTTGATGCCGGCGCGCTGCAACTGCGCCGGATTCAGCACCTGCAGCCGCAAACCGATCTGCGAGAAGCTCTGCTCGGCCGGACGCTCCTGCTGCGAGCCGCGGTATTCGCGCTGCGCCAGCCTCGGGTCCTGATCCTGCTGCTCCACCGGCACCACCTTGGCCGACACCGCGGCGCGAGCGCGCCACAGGCCCAAGGTCACCGGCTTGCCGGGCGGAATGCTGCCGATCAGCCGCTGCAGATCGGAGCCGGATTCAACCGGCTTGCCGTCCACTTGCTGGATGATGTCGCCGGGCTTGACGCCGGCCTTGGCCGCCGGGCCGCCCGGCTCCACCGCGTTGATCAACGCGCCGGCCGGCTTGGCCAGGCCGAAGGAGGCGGCCAGATCCTGGCTCAACTCCTGGATCACCACGCCGATCTTGCCGCGGCTGACATGGCCCTTGGCCTTCAGCTGAGCCACCACGTCCATCGCCACGTCGATGGGGATGGCGAAGGAAATGCCCATGAAACCGCCGGAACGGCTGAAGATCTGGGAATTGACGCCCACCACTTCGCCCCTGGCGTTGAACAGCGGGCCGCCGGAATTGCCGGGGTTGATCGCGGCGTCGGTCTGAATGAAGGGCACGAAGGTTTCATCCGGCAGCATGCGGTTCTTGCCGGAGACGATGCCGGAAGTGGCGGTGTTCTCGAAGCCGAACGGCGAGCCGATGGCCAACACGCCCTCGCCCACTTTCAAGGCGTTGGCGTCGCCGCGGCGCACCACCGGCAGCTTGTCGGCCTCAATCTTCAACAACGCCACGTCGGTGCGGGCGTCGGAGCCTATCACCTTGGCCTTGTACTCGCGCTTGTCCGTCAGCTTGACGGTGATTTCATCGGCGCGGGCCACCACGTGCGCATTGGTCAGCACATAGCCGTCGGCGGAAATGATGAAACCGGAACCCAGCGACGACTCCTGCCGCTCCTGGGCGCGCGGCGGCGCGAAACGACGGAAGAATTCAAAGAAGGGGTCGCCGCTCATGCCCTCGGGCAGATCGTTGCTGACCTCGCGCACCGTGGACTTGGTGCTGATGTTGACGACGGCCTTGCCCTCGTTAGAGACAATCTGGCTGAAGTCCGGCAGTTCCGCGGCCATTGCAGCGGGCACCGCGCCCGCCATAATAGAGGCCGCCAGCATGGCGGAAACAATCAGTTTTTTAACCGGCATGAGCGCTCCATCTTGATATGTTGTGTTTGAGACGCGCCGACGGAAGCCGGCTGGGGAATTTCAGCGTCGAACCGGCCGCGCGCCAGGCGCCCGGCCGCGGCGTTCGCCGCCGAGAAAAACAGGAAAGCCGGCGTCAAGGCGCCGGCGCCACCCGGTCCGTTCCGCGCAAGCGCGCCGCCGGAGGCCGGGCCTCCGGACGGGCTTGCAGGAACGTCCACGAGCTTGGCCGTCATGGCTTGAGGCTGACTTTCAACCCTTTCAGCAGCCCCATCATCGCCGGCTCGGGCATATCGCCCACCGCGGTCAGCTGATAGCTGCCTTGCGGACCGGTGGCCATATTGATGGCGCCGTGCAGATTGCTGCTACGTTCCAGCCGCGCGCCTTCCGGCTGCGTCTCGACGAACAGCGACAGCATCACCAAGCCGTCGGAATACACCATGTGGCGCACCGACTTGCCCGCCTGGCCCGGCAGACTGCGCTGCACCGAGCGCAGCAGATGGAAGCCGTTGGGCAGCCCGGACACATCGTTGTCCACTTGCGCGCCGGCCTGCGGCGTCGACGCGCCGCCGGAGCGCAGCAGGAACTTCTGCGCGAACTTGGGCCGATAGGCTCGCTTGTCCTTGGGGCCGTTCAGGTCGATGTCGGTGAAGGTGAACTGCTCCACCGCCTCGCCCTTGGGCGACAAGGTCACCATCTTCAAAGGCAGCGAGGTCAGCGGCTCCACGCACATGCGCAGGCTGTAGCGCTGCCTGTCCTTGGGCCGCAGCTCCAGCAGATTGCAATCGCGCTGAGCCACCCGGTCGCTGCCCACGTGCTTGAGCGCATACGACTGGTTGATCTCGCTCATGTCCTCCGGCAGCAAGGCCGGAAACAGGCGCATCGCGCTGATCTTGGCCGCGTTCAAGGCTTTCTTGTCCGGCGCGAAACAGGCCAGCTCATTGCCTTTGCGGACAATTTCGCGGGAAGGCCCGTCCAAGGACGTCCGCTTTTCCCGCATGGCTTCGCCTTGGCCTTCCCTGACGATGTGGAAGGTTTCCAGCGTGCCGTTCATCTGGTGCAGATAGGTGCCGTTCAGCGCCTGCTGGCGTCCGGCAGCCGCCACATTGCGCAGCAGCTGCCAGTCATCCTCTGCATGGGCGGCAGGCGCGGCCGCCACAACCATCAAACTGATCAGAGGAATTACACGCATTTAACGGCGAGCTCCGTTTCCGTAGGATACTTTCATATTGCCTTGTTCGGAGGTCACTTCCTGATGAGCCAGCAGATAGGGGTCGTCGCGCTCGGGCTGGCTGGCTTGCGCCGGCTGGGCCACTTGCACCGGCACGCCCTTGTCCGCCACCAGCGAGGCCGGCTCGCCGCGGTGCGAGAGCTGCTGCCAGCCCACCACGGCGGCGAAGCTCACGCTGGCGGCCAGCGCCACCGCGCCTGCGGTGCGGACGCTGGCGACCAAGGCCACCCCGCCTGCGGCGCGGCCGCGCGCCGGGCGCAACCAGCGCCGCGGCGCAAGCACCGTGGGCTCGTCCGCCAGCCGGCTGGCGACCTGCTCTCGCACATTGAGCGCAACCATGCGGTTGGCGCGCATCGCGTCGCCAATCAAGTGATACTCGCCCCAGGCGGCATCCAGTTGCTTGTCAGATGAAATGGAGGCGATGGCTCTGCCTATGTCAGAGTCGTCCAGTTCGCCATCCATCATCGCGGATATCGTTTCTTTCATACCTACCACCTTCTGTTCTTGGCCGTATCCAGCAAAGGCCTGAGCTCGGCAGCAATCGCCTCGCGCGCTCGGAAAATCCGCGAGCGCACGGTGCCTATCGGGCAATCCATCACCTTGGCGATTTCATCGTAGGATAGACCGTCCATTTCCCTGAGCGAAATTGCGGTTCTTAGTTCCTCCGGCAAAGCCTCCACGGCGGCATTGACCGTTGCCAGAATCTCCTTGTTCATCAGCTCGGTTTCGGGCGTGTTCAGGTCGGGCAGCTGCGACGCCATGTCGAAGCTCTCGCCGTCCTCGTCCTCTATCTCGCTGTTGACCACCGGACGACGTCCGGAGGCGCTAAGGAAATTCTTGGCAGTATTGATGCCGATTCTGTACAGCCATGTGTAAAACGCGCTCTCGCCACGAAACGACGGCAAGGCACGATACGCTTTGACAAACGCCTCTTGCGTCACATCCTCGATGTCTGCGCCGTCGCGGATAAACCGCGACAACAACCTGGCGAGACGTCGCTGATACTTGGCAACAAGCAGATCGAAAGCTCTTTTTTCACCTCGCTGGGCACGCTCCACCAACTGTTGATCGAGATCCCGATCACTCATGTCGTTGTTATGCTCCCTGATTTGCCCACTAGTCGTGTTTGTGGTCGTTGTATGTGGACTGTGACTAGACCACCGCGCTTGCGATGAGTTCCCCCACGCGATTCAGCAGCGAAACATAACAGACCTCGAACAAAACTTGAACATTTGTTTTAACCGTATTGCCAGCGCTCAAACCAGCCCTTACACTCCTACCAAGCACTTGCTTGAATGACATAGAGATAACAATGCAAAGCCAAATAGTTTCCGACTTCACGGCTTTGCCGTTTCTCCGCAACTTTTAGGAATCCAACGCGATGAGCACTCCCGGCCAACGCTTCCGTCTGGCGGTAGCACAAGAACAGCCCTTGCAGGTGGTGGGCGCGGTCAACGCCTACGCCGCCCGGCTGGCCGAGCACTCCGGCTTCAAGGCGCTGTATCTGTCCGGCGGCGGCGTGGCCGCCTGCTCCTGCGGCATTCCGGACCTGGGCATCACCACGTTGGAAGACGTGCTGATCGACGTGCGCCGCATCACCGACGTCACCGAGCTGCCGCTCCTGGTGGACATCGACACCGGCTGGGGCGGCGCCTTCAATATCGCCCGCGCAGTCCGCAGCCTGGAGAAGGCCGGCGCCGCCGCGGTGCATATCGAGGACCAGGTGCAGCAAAAACGCTGCGGCCATCGCCCCAACAAGGCCATCGTCAGCCAGGAGGAAATGGTGGACCGCGTCAAGGCGGCGGTGGACGCGCGCCGCGACGACGGCTTCGTGATCATGGCGCGCACCGACGCGCTGGCGGTGGAGGGCCTGGACGCCGCCATCGCGCGCGCCGTCGCCTGCGTCGAGGCCGGCGCAGACATGATCTTCCCGGAGGCGATGACCGATCTGGCCATGTACCGCCGCTTCGCCGAGGCGGTGAAAGTGCCGGTGCTGGCCAATATCACCGAGTTCGGCGCCACCCCGCTGTTCAATACCCGCGAGCTGGGCGAACACGGCGTCGGCCTGGTGCTCTATCCCTTGTCCGCCTTCCGCGCGATGAGCCAGGCCGCGCTCGACGTCTACGGCGCGATCCGCCGCGACGGCGGCCAACAGGCGGTGCTGGACACCATGCAGACGCGCGCCGATCTGTACAGCCATCTGGACTACCACGCCTACGAACAAAAGCTGGACGCGCTGTTCCGCCAGGAAGGCCATGGTGCCGAATAATCTGTTTGGCGACATCCCGGCGCAGTTGCCGGAAGAGTTGCTGCAGACTTTATTCAGCGGCGCGAAAGGCTTTCGCGTCGAGCGCATCGTCTCGCGCGGCCATGCTTCGCCGGAGGGATTCTGGTACGAACAGGACGAAGATGAATGGGTTCTGCTGCTGTCCGGCGCGGCGGAACTGGAATACCAGGACCCGCCCCGGCGTCTCAGGCTGAAACCGGGCGATTGCGTGGCCATCCCCGCGCGTCGCCGGCACCGGGTGGCCTGGACCGAGCCGGAGCGGGACAGCGTCTGGCTGGCCGTTTTCTACGAAAAATAATCATTCCGCAGGTCTGCGATCAGGAGAAAAGCATGAGCGAAACCGTTGTTGGCATCAAACCCAAGAAATCCGTAGCCCTGTCCGGCGTCGCCGCCGGCAATACCGCGCTGTGCACCGTGGGCCGCAGCGGCAACGACCTACACTACCGCGGCTACGACATCCTCGACCTCGCCGGCCGTTGCGAATTCGAGGAAGTGGCCTATCTGCTGGTTCACGGCAAGCTGCCGAACAAGGCCGAGCTGGTCGGCTACAAGAAAAAGCTGAAATCGCTGCGCGGCCTGCCGGCGGCGGTGAAGGCGGTGCTGGAGGCGCTGCCGGCCAGCGCCCATCCCATGGACGTGATGCGCAGCGGCGTGTCCGCGCTGGGCTGCGCGCTGCCGGAGAAGGACGATCACAACCAGGCCGGCGCGCGCGACATCGCCGACCGGCTGATGGCCAGCCTGGGCTCAATGCTGCTGTACTGGCATCATTTCAGCCACAACGGCAAGCGCATCGAGGTGGAAACCGACGACGACAGCATAGGCGGCCACTTCCTGCACCTGCTGCACGGCGAAAAACCGTCTCAGGAATGGGTACGCGCGATGCACACCTCGCTCAATCTATACGCCGAGCATGAATTCAACGCCTCCACCTTCGCCGCCCGCGTCATCGCCGGCACCGGCTCGGACTTGTACAGCGCCGTCACCGGCGCCATCGGCGCCTTGCGCGGCCCCAAGCACGGCGGCGCCAACGAAGTGGCTTTCGACATTCAGCAACGCTATGAAAGCCCGGCCGAAGCCGAGGCCGACATCCGCGAGCGCGTGGAGCGCAAGGAAGTGGTGATCGGCTTCGGCCACCCGGTCTACACCATCTCCGATCCGCGCAACAAGGTGATCAAGGACGTGGCGCGCGAACTGTCCAAGTCCGCCGGCAACAGCAAGATGTTCGACATCGCCGAACGGCTGGAAACCGTGATGTGGGACATCAAGAAGATGTTCCCCAATCTGGACTGGTTTTCCGCGGTCAGTTACCACATGATGGGCGTGCCCACCGCCATGTTCACCCCGCTGTTCGTCATCGCCCGCACCAGCGGCTGGAGCGCGCACGTGATCGAGCAGCGCCAGGACGGCAAGATCATCCGCCCCAGCGCCAATTACGTCGGCCCGGAAGACCAGGTCTTCGTGCCGCTGGAACAGCGCTGACCGGACCGGGGGCCGTCGCGCCCCCGCCCCTGATTTTCAAATTGGCCAAGACATGATGAATTCCGCTTACCGCATTCCCCTGCCCGGCACCGGGCTCGACTATTTCGACGCCCGCGCCGCCGTCGACGCCATCCGCCCCGGCGCCTGGGAGCAACTGCCCTACACCGGCCGCGTCCACGCCGAAAACCTGGTGCGCCGCTGCGAACCGGCGCTGCTGGGCGACTGCCTGGAGCAAATCGCCCATCGCAAGCGCGAGCGCGATTTCCCCTGGTTTCCGGCGCGCGTGGTCTGTCACGACATCCTGGGCCAGACCGCCCTGGTGGACCTGGCCGGCCTGCGCGACGCCATCGCCGATCAGGGCGGCGACCCGGCCCAGGTCAATCCGGTGGTGCCGGTGCAGTTGATCGTCGACCATTCGCTGGCGGTGGAATGCGGCGGCTTCGACCCGCAGGCTTTCGAAAAGAACCGCGCGATCGAAGACCGGCGCAACGAAGACCGCTTCCATTTCATCGAGTGGACCAAGAGCGCCTTCGACAATGTCGACGTGATCCCCGCCGGCAACGGCATCATGCACCAGATCAATCTGGAGAAAATGTCGCCGGTGATCCACGCCGACAACGGCGTGGCCTACCCGGACACCTGTGTCGGCACCGACAGCCACACCCCGCACGTGGACGCGCTGGGCGTGATCGCCGTCGGCGTCGGCGGTCTGGAAGCGGAAAACGTGATGCTGGGCCGCGCCTCCTGGATGCGGCTGCCGGACATCGTCGGCGTGGAACTGTCCGGCAAGCCCGGCCCAGGCATCACCGCCACCGACGTGGTGCTGGCGCTGACCGAATTCCTGCGCCAGCAGAAAGTGGTGGGCGCTTATCTGGAGTTCTACGGCCCGGGCGCCGCGGCGCTGACCCTGGGCGACCGCGCCACCATCTCCAATATGGCGCCGGAGTACGGCGCCACCGCGGCCTTGTTCTTCATCGACGAGCAGACCCTCTCCTATCTGAAGCTGACCGGCCGCAGCGATGAGCAGGTCCGGCTGGTGGAAAGCTACGCCAAGACCGCCGGCCTGTGGGCCGACACGCTGCAAAACGTCGTGTATGAGCGAGTGCTGCGCTTCGACCTGTCCAGCGTGGGCCGCAACCTGGCCGGCCCGTCCAACCCGCACAAGCGGCTGCCGGTGTCGGCGCTGGCCGAACGCGGCATTGCCGTCAATCTGGCGCAGGCGCGCGCGGAGGAGGCCCAAGGCCTGATGCCGGACGGCGCGGTGATCATCGCCGCCATCACCAGCTGCACCAATACCTCCAACCCGCGCAATGTGATCGCCGCCGGCCTGCTGGCGCGCAACGCCAACCGGCTGGGCCTCGCCCGCAAACCCTGGGTGAAGTCCTCGCTGGCGCCCGGCTCCAAGGCGGTTGAGCTCTATCTGAAGGAAGCCGGCCTGCTGTCCGAGCTGGAACAGCTGGGCTTCGGCATCGTCGCCTTCGCCTGCACCACCTGCAACGGCATGTCCGGCGCGCTGGAGCCCAAGATCCAGCAGGAGATTGTGGAACGCGATCTGTACGCGACGGCGGTGCTGTCCGGCAACCGCAACTTCGACGGCCGCATCCACCCCTACGCCAAACAGGCCTTCCTGGCCTCGCCGCCGCTGGTGATCGCCTACGCCATCGCCGGCACCATGCGCTTCGACATCGAAAAAGACGTGTTGGGCGTCGCCGACGGCAAGGAGATCCGGCTCAAGGACATCTGGCCGGACGACGCGGAGATAGACGCGGTGCTGCGCCGGGCGGTCAAGCCCGAACATTTCCGCCAGGTCTACGAGCCGATGTTCGCCATCCGGCGCGATGGCGCCGCCAAGGCCAGCCCGCTGTACGCATGGCGGCCGCAGTCCACCTATATCCGCCGCCCGCCGTACTGGGAGGGCGCGCTGGCCGGCGAGCGCACGCTGCGCGGCATGCGTCCGCTGGCCCTGCTGCCGGACAATATCACCACCGACCACCTGTCGCCTTCCAACGCCATTCTGCTGGACTCGGCGGCCGGCGAATACCTGGCGAAAATGGGCCTGCCGGAGGAGGACTTCAACTCCTACGCCACCCACCGCGGCGACCACCTGACCGCGCAGCGCGCCACCTTCGCCAACCCCAAGCTGTTCAATGAAATGGTGTTGAACGAAGACGGCTCGGTACGCCAGGGCTCGCTGGCGCGCGTGGAGCCTGAAGGCGAGACGATGCGGATGTGGGAGGCGATCGAAACCTATATGCGGCGCAAGCAGCCGCTGATCATCGTCGCCGGCGCCGACTACGGCCAGGGCAGTTCGCGCGACTGGGCGGCCAAGGGCGTGCGCCTGGCCGGCGTCGAGGCCATCGTCGCCGAAGGCTTCGAGCGCATCCACCGCACCAATCTGATCGGCATGGGCGTGCTGCCGCTGGAGTTCAAACCCGGCGTCAACCGCAAGACGCTGGCGCTGGACGGCAGCGAGACTTACGACGTGATCGGCCAGCGCCAGCCGCACGCCGAGCTGACGCTGCTGATCCACCTCAAGGACGGCCGCACGGAGCAAGCGCCGGTGACCTGTAGGCTGGACACCGCGGAAGAAGTGTCTATCTACGAGGCAGGCGGCGTGCTGCAGCGTTTCGCCCAGGACTTTTTGGAGGGGGCGGGAGGCTGAACCCCTCTCCCCCGGCCCCTCTCCCTCAAGGGGAGAGGGGAGATACCACAGGACGGTTTTACTATCGGTATTTGTAGGGATGTCGCCGCTTAATGTAAGGCGAAAACACTCCAATCCTCTCTTGCAGGAGAGAAAAAACGCCACGAAATCGCTTTGCCGCCTGCAGTTGAGATGACAGCTTAGTTGCGGCAGAAATAGCGGCAGAGCATTAACGACTCAGCAAGCCCCTCTCCCCCTGCGGGAGAGGGGTTGGGGAGAGGGGTATGCGCCAGCTCGATTTCGCCAAGTCCTTACGGCGCAATATGACCGATGCCGAACAGCGACTCTGGAAGCAGCTCCGCGCCCACCGGCTGAACGGCGAGAAATTCCGCCGCCAACAGCCGATCGGCCCCTACATCGTCGATTTCGTCCACTTCGGCTCGCGGCTAATCATAGAGGCGGACGGCGGCCAGCATCATGAAAGCCGCGGCGACGCCGCTCGCGACGCTTGGCTGCAGGCGCAGGGCTTCAGAGTCATGCACTTCTGGAACAACGATATTCTGCACAATCAGGACGCGGTCCTAGAAGCGATCTGGCAAGCGCTAAGCGCCCGGACACAATGAACACAGCGGCGTCCCGACAACGGAACCGCCGCAAGCACAGGAAAAACAGCATATGACTCAGTCTGCCCAGATCCGCATCCCCGCCACCTATATGCGCGGCGGCACCAGCAAGGGCGTGTTCTTCCGTTTGCAGGACTTGCCGGAGGCCGCGCGCCGGCCGGGCGCGGCGCGCGACGCGCTGCTGCTGCGCGTGATCGGCAGCCCGGACCCTTACGGCAAGCAGATAGACGGCATGGGCGGGGCCAGCTCCAGCACCAGCAAGACCGTGATCGTGTCCCCCTCCTCGCGCCCGGGCCACGACGTCGATTATCTGTTCGGCCAGGTCGGCATAGACAAAGCCTTCGTCGACTGGAGCGGCAACTGCGGCAATCTGTCCGCCGCGGTCGGCCCCTTCGCCATCGCCGGCGGCCTGATCGATCCGGCGCGCATTCCCGCCAACGGCGTATGCAGCGTGCGCATCTGGCAGGCCAATATCGGCAAGACCATCATCGCCCATGTGCCCATCACCGCAGGCCAGGTGCAGGAAACCGGGGATTTCGAGCTGGACGGCGTCACCTTCCCCGCCGCCGAGATCGCGCTGGAGTTCCTGGACCCGGCCGATGAAGGCGATGGCGACGGCGGCGCGATGTTCCCCACCGGCCAGTTGGTGGACACGCTGGAAGTCCCCGGCGTCGGCGTCTTCCCGGCCACGCTGATCAACGCCGGCATCCCCACCATCTTCGTCAAGGCCGCCGACATCGGCTACAGCGGCGCCGAGTCGCAGGACGCGATCAACGCCGACCCGGCGGCGCTGGCGCGCTTCGAGGCCATCCGGGCCCACGGCGCGCTGAAGATGGGTTTGATTGAAACGCTGGGAGAAATCGCCAGCCGCCAGCACACGCCCAAAATCGCCTTCGTCGCGCCGCCGGCCGACTACACCGCCTCCAGCGGCAAGCCGGTGCGCGCCGCCGACATCGACCTCCTGGCGCGGGCCATGTCCATGGGCAAGCTGCATCACGCGATGATGGGCACCGCCGCGGTGGCCATAGGCACCGCCGCGGCCATTCCCGGCACCCTGGTCAACCTGGCCGCCGGCGGCGGCAAGCGCCGGATGGTGCGCTTCGGCCATCCGTCCGGCACCTTGCGCGTCGGCGCCGAAGCCCGTCAGGAAAACGGCGCCTGGACGGTGACCAAGGCGGTGATGAGCCGCAGCGCGCGGGTGTTGATGGAGGGGTGGGTGCGGGTGCCGGGCGACGCGCTCTGAGTCCGACTCAGACCGGCAAGGCGCGCTGCAGGATAGCCTCGATATCCAGCCGGCTTCCGTTCAGCGCGCCGGCCACCCGCCCCCATTGCCCGTCGTCCAAACGGCTGGCGATAAAACCCTGGGCCGAAGCCGACGGCGCATGGCGCGCTAACAGGCAGGCCTGCGCCGTCAGCGCCAGCAACTGGGCGAAACGCCGCCCCAAAGGCTCAAGTTCGGCCGGCCTGGCGGCCATCTGGCGCAATTGCGCCAGCGCCGCCGCCAGCGCCGGCTCACCGCCGGACAGGCCGGCCAAATCCTCCAGCAGCGCCTGCCAGGCTTCGGGCTCGCGCTGCAGCGCGCGGATCAGATCCAGGCACATCACATTGCCGGAGCCCTCCCAGATCGAATTCAGCGGCGCTTCGCGATACAGGCGCGCCATCGGTCCGTCGACATAGCCGTTGCCGCCGAACACTTCCATCGCCTCGCCGCTGAGCTCCACCGCGCGCTTGCACACCCAGAACTTGGCCGCCGGCGTGACGATGCGCTTCCAACCCCGCTGCGCCGGCGCGTCCTCTCGTTCAAAGGCCTCGGACAAGCGCGCCGCCAATTGCAGCGCCGCCTCGCTTTCCAGCGCCAGGTCCGCCAACACCGCGCGCATCAGCGGCTGCTCGGCCAGCCGCTTGCCGAAGGCCATGCGCCGCCGCGCGTAAGCCAGCGCCTGCACCGCGCCCTGGCGCAGCAGCGCGGCGCTGCCGATCACGCAGTTGAGCCGGGTGTAGCCGGCCATTTCGATGATGGTGGGAATGCCGCGGCCCTCCTCGCCGATCAGCACGCCCCAGGCGTCCTGGAACTCCACCTCGCACCCGGCGTTGCTGCGATTGCCCACCTTGTCCTTCAGGCGCTGGATCCGCACCGCGTTGCGCTCGCCGTCCGGCCGCCAGCGCGGCAGATAGAAGCAGCACGGCGCGCCGTCGGCGGTCTTGGCCACCACCAGATGGGCGTCGCACATCGGCGCCGACCAGAACCACTTATGGCCGCGCAGCAGGTATTCTCCGCCGCGGCCCCCGGCGCCCAAGGGCGTCGCCTGCGTGGTGTTGGCGCGCACGTCGGAACCGCCCTGCTTCTCGGTCATGCCCATGCCTATCCAGGCCGACGTCTTGCGTTCCAGCGGCAGATCGCGGCTGTCGTGAACGCGGCTGAACAGCTTGTCGCCCAGCTGCGCCCACAGCGCCGGCTCGCGCCGCAGCAAGGGAATGGCGGCCTGGGTCATCGTCGCCGGGCACAAGCTGCCGGCCTCCACCTGGCCATGCAGATAGAGGCCGGCCATCGCAGCGGTCCAGCGTCCCGGCCGCTGACTGTCGAAAGGCAGGCTCACCAGGCCTTGCTCACGATACAGCGCCAAGAACTGGTGCCAGGCCGGGTGGGAATCCACCTGGTCGACGCGACGGCCGCGGCGATCGAAAGCCCGCAACTCCGGCGCATGGCGGTTGGCTTGCTCGGCCAGTTCGAAGCTGTCCGCCCGCCCCAGGCGCTCGCCGTAGGCGCTGAGCCCGGCCTCGGCCCAGCCCGCGTCGGCGCGCCGCAGCGCCTCGCGCAAGGCCGGGTCGCTGTCGTACAGCGAGTAATCCGCCAGTTCTTCGTACTGGTTGCTCACTTCATGGGTTTGCCAGATCATCGTTCCGTCTCCTCGCGCCGCGCTCGCGGCCATGACGAAAGTATAAGGAAAGCGGCGATGCGACATGTTCGGGTTTCCCCCACCGCGGCGCAGCAAGCCGAACAGGCCGCGCCGGCCACGCGCCGGCGTCCGCGCCAGTCGCGTTCGCGCGCCAGCCTGATCGCGCTGCAACAGGCCTTTGTTCAGGTTTTGCTCACGCGCGGCTACGCCAAAACCACGGTGCGCGAGGTGGCCGCCGTCGCCGGCGTGGCAGTCGGCACCTTTTATCAGTACGTGCGCAATATGGACGGCCTGGCCGCACTGTGCATCCATCAGCATGTGCACGCGCTGGCCGGCGCGCTGCGCCAATGCGCCGCCGCCCGCCGCGGCGCGGATCGTCGCGATATCGCCGCCGCGCTGCTGGCCTTGCAACTGGACACGATCCAACGCCAGGCGCCGGCCTGGAACGCGCTGTTCCTGCTGGAGCGCCGGGTCTCCCCGATGGACGCCTACCGCCGCCACTACCAGCAATACGTGGACATCTGGCGCGCCGCATTGGCCGCCGCCGCCGAGCCGCCGCCGCGGCTGGACGCCGCCGCGCGCATGGCTCACTGTCTTTGCTACGGAAGCATTTCGCAGACCTTGCTGACCCAAGGGCCGACCGCGGATCTCGCGGCCCTGCGCCCGGAACTGGAGGCGGCGCTCAAGGCCTGCCTGGGCTGAAACCGCGGGAAAGGCGTCGCAATAAGGAGTAGAATCGGCCGCAGCCGCCGCCAAGGCGGCCAAGAAGAACAAAGGAAGCAAAATGACAGAACATTGGGGCAAGGTGCTGACCGCCATGGTCACGCCCTTCGACGAAGCCGGCCGGCTGAATCTGGACGCGGCGCGGCAACTGGCCAGACATCTGGCGGCCAACGGCAGCGACGGCCTGGTGGTGGCGGCCACCACCGGCGAGGCGCCGACGCTGAGCGACGAGGAACGCCGCGATCTGGTGCGCGCGGTCAGCGAGGCGGTGACCATCCCGGTGCTGGCCGGCACCGGCAGCAGCCACACCGAACACGCGATCGCGCTGACGCGCGAGGCCGCCGGCCTGGGCGCCGCCGGCGTCTTCGTGGTCGGCCCCTATTACAACCGCCCGCCGCAAGCCGGCATCGAAGCCCATTTCCGCGCGGTGGCCGCGGCCACCCGGCTGCCGCTGATGGTCTACGACGTGCCGGGCCGCACCGGCCGCCGCATCGCCGCCGACGTGCTGCTGCGGCTGTTCCGCGAGGTGGACAATATCGTCGCCTTCAAGGACGCCACCGGCGACCCGGCCGCGGCGGCCGCGCTGCTGGCCGCCGCCGGCGAGCACTTCTCGCTCTACTCCGGCGACGACGCGCTGACCCTGCCCTTGCTGGCGGTGGGCGCGGTAGGCGTGGTCGGCACCTCCACGCACTGGACCGGGCCGGAGTTCGCCCGCATGATCGCCGCCTTCGAACAGGGCGACACGGCGCAGGCGCGGCGCATCAACGCCGGCTTGCAGGAATCCTTCGCCTTCTCCAACACCGACGCTTCGGTGTTTTCGATGTCGGTGAAAGCCATGCTGCGGGTGCAGGGTCTGCCGGTGGGCCAATGCCGGCTGCCGCTGCCGCCCACCGGCGCCGCCGAGGAGGAACAGGCGCGGCTGGTATGGGAGCGGCTGCAGCTGCGCCGCGCCGCCGCCTGTTAAAGCGGAACGGCAATGAAAAAAGGAGCCTGTCGGCTCCTTTTTTCATTTCACGCGTGTTCATGTCGCGCGGCGGCGTTCAATCGCGGAAGTTGTTGAACTGCAGCGGGAAGCCGTTTTCCTTGTCGTCGGCGATTTCCTTGCGCATCAGCGCGATGCATTCCTGCAGCACGTCGCGCTTGGCGCCGGACACGCGCACCGCTTCGCCCTGGATGCTGGCCTGCACCTTGAGCTTGGCGTCCTTGATCAGCTTGACGATTTTCTTGGCCAGGTCGGACTCCAGCCCTTCTTTCACCGTCAGCACTTTCTTCACCTTGTTGCCGCTGACTTTTTCCAGCTTGCCGTACTCCATGCAGCGCACGTCCACCCCGCGCTTGGACAGCTTGTTCACCAGAATGTCGTTGACCTGGTCCAGTTGAAACTCGGCGTCGGCGTACAAGGTCAGTTCCTTGTCTCCGGTTTCGATGCGGGCGTCGCTGCCCTTGAAGTCGTAACGGGTGGACACCTCTTTATTGGCTTGCTCCACGGCGTTGCGCACTTCCACCTTGTTCACTTCGGACACGATATCGAAAGACGGCATGAAATATTCCTAATAATGCTTGATGCCGACATTTTAGAGGCTGGCTCCGCCCTTGTCACTCGGCCGCCCGTTCGTTGCCCTCGCCGCCTTCGCCCAAACGCGCCCGCATCGCCTCCACCTCCTTGAGCCGGCCGCTGATGCGGTCCCAATGCCGCGCGTTCAAGGCGGCGATCACCGCGTCCACCAGCATCATCAGCGGCGTGTTGCTGTCCCAGCCGGCCGGTCCGGCGGTGTGCGCCGCCAAGGTGTAGCGCGCCACGCGCGCCACCGGCGACAGCCACTGATCCGTGAACAGCAGCACGCTGGCCTTGCGCTGCGCCGCCATTTCCGCGATGCGCAGCGCGTCGTCCCAGTAGCGGCGGATGTCGAAGATCACCAGCACGTCCGGCCGGCCCATGTCCACCAGCGAATCCGCCCAGCTTGCCGGCACCCCGCGCAAATGCACCACGTCCGGCCGCACCACTTTCAGATGGTGGCAAAGATAGGCCGCCAGCGGATCGGTCAACCGCCCGCCCAGCAGCCAGATCCGGTGCTTGCGCTCGCCCAGCAGGTCCACCGCGCCGTCGAACTCGGCGCGCGGCACCTGGGCCGCGGTCTGGCGCATCAGCTCGGCGATGCGCTCGGCGTGGCTGGCCAGAAAATCATGATCGCCCTGCAACTGTCCCGGATCATGGCGCATCAGCGGCGATTGCAAACGCAATTCCAGTTCTGCGCGCAGCGCGGACTGGAAGGCGGCGTAATTGTCGAAACCCAGCTTGCCGATCAGGCGCAGCACCGTCGGGCCGCTGACGTCGGCGCGCTGCGCCCATTGCGCGATGGTTTCCAGGCCGGCCACCGGATAGTTGGCCAGCAGCGCCCGCCCCACCTTGCGTTCGGTGGGGGTCAGCGCTTCGAACAGTGCGCGGACTTGCTCCGCGATCGAGCGGCTTTGGCTCATTCTGTTGCCCCTTTGGCGATGCACGACTGCCCTCGTGCCGCGCAGCATAACAGCGCCAGTGTAAAAACGGCATTGTGTCATTGCGCCCACACTGCCGCCCAGATTCTAATATTTATTACAAATTTGGCTTGATTCATTTTTTTTTAACGAATAATACTACCCAAACAACATGGCGGCGACAAAAAAGCAGCCCACAAGGCAGCGATAAATCACCGCCAAAACAGACAGTTGCAAGCCAGACGATGAACGCTCGGCCGGTATCGGGGAAGTTAGACCGCGGCAATCAGGGAGAGACAGCGATGGAAGCACGCGACGTAAAGACAATCGCGGATTTGAAGGTTTTGATCGAAGAACGCCGCCTGAGTCAGATCAAGGTGGGCCTGGTGGACATGGACGGGGTGATGTGCGGCAAATACATGTCGCGCGACAAATTCCTGTGCGCCCTGGAAGGCGGCTTCGGCTTCTGCGACGTGGTGTTCGGCTGGGACGTGGGCGACAAGTTGTACGACAACACCCTGCTCACCGGTTGGGGCCGCGGCTACGGCGACGCCGAGGTGCGGCTGATTCCCGAATCCTGCCGCGACCTGCCGCTGGAAGGCGATATGATCTTCGTCCAGGGCGAGGTGGTGGGCCGGCTGGAAAGCCTCTGTCCGCGCGGCCTGCTGCGCCGGGTGCTGGAGCGCGCGCGCGACATGGGCTTCGACGTGCTGGCTGGCTTCGAATACGAGTTTCTGGCGGTGGACGAAGACAACGACGCGCTGCAGCAGCGGCTGTACCAACACCCCAAGCCGCTGGGCAGCGGCGCCTTCGGCTACTCCATTCTGCGCAGCTCGGTGAACACCGACTTCTACCGCGCGCTGCTGGACCTGTGCGAACGGATGCAGATGCCGATCGAAGGCCTGCACGAGGAAACCGGACCCGGCGCGCTGGAAGCCGCGCTGTGCGTGGACAACGCCTTGCGCGCCGCCGACAACGCCGTCTGTTTCAAGACCTTCTCCAAGGTGCTGGCGGAGAAACAGGGCCGCATGCTCTGCTATATGGCCAAGTGGCACCAGGAGCAATCCGGCCAGGGCGGCCACATCCATATCTCGCTGCGCCGCCGCGACGGTGGCGACAGCGCCTTCCACCAGCCGGGCCGCGAACACGCGATCAGCGACGCGATGCGCCACTTCATCGGCGGCATCCAGCGGCTGATGCCGGAATTCATGAGCCTGGCCGCACCCACGGTCAACAGCTTCCGCCGGCTGGTGCCCGGCTATTGGGCGCCCACCAGCTCGCTATGGGGCGTGGACAACCGCACCGTGGCCATCCGCGCGATTCCCGGCAGCGCCAAATCGCAACGCGTCGAATACCGCCTGCCCGGCGCCGACAGCAACCCCTATCTGGCGCTGGCCAGCGGCTTGGCCGCCGGCCTCTACGGCATTGAACACCGGATCGAGCCGGAAGAACCGGTCAGCGCCAACGGCTATCTGCTGGACGCCCCGCCCCATTTGAAACTTCACCGCACCTTGTGGGAGGCCGCTCAGGCGCTGCGCGGCTCCGCCGCCGCCCGCGACTGGTTCGGCGACGACTTCGTCGATCACTTCGCCGCCACCCGCGAATGGGAGGAACGCGAGTTCCAGCGCCATGTCACCGACTGGGAATTGAAACGCTACTTCGAGATCATCTAAATGAGCGAAAACTACTCCGTCATCACCCCGCTGGACGGTTCCACCCTGCTGCAGCGCAGCTACACCAGCCCGGTCCAGACCCAGGCCGCGCTGGACGCCGCCCGCGCCGCCCAGGCCGGCTGGCGCGCCACGCCGCTGGCCGAACGCAAGGCCTTGATCGGCCGGGCGGTGGACTGGCTGATCGCCCACAAGAGCGACTGCGCCGACGCCGTCACCCGCCAGATAGGCCGGCCCATTCGTCAGTCCCCCGGCGAGATCGGCGGCCTGGCCGAGCGCGCGCGCCATATGCTGGACATCGCCGAGGAGGCCCTGGCCGACCTCCACCCCGCGCCCAAGCCCGGCTTCGAGCGCTGGCTGCGCCGCGAACCGCTGGGCACGGTGCTGGTGCTGGCGCCGTGGAACTACCCCTTCCTCACCGCCATCAACACTATCGCGCCGGCGCTGGCCGCCGGCAACTGCGTGCTGCTCAAGCATTCCTCGCAAACCCCGCTGATCGCCGATCTGTTCCGCCAGGCCTGCGCCGCCGCCGGCCTGCCCATCGGCGTGTTCCAGACCCTGGAGCTGGACCATGCCGCCACCTTGAAACTGACGGCCGCGCCGGAGATCGACTTCGTCGCCTTCACCGGCTCGGTGAGCGGCGGCCGCGCGGTGCAAAGGGCGGCCGCCGAGCGCTTCATCGGCGTCGGCCTGGAACTGGGCGGCAAGGACCCGGCCTATGTGCGCGCCGACGCCGACCTGCCGGCGGCGATAGAAAACCTGGTGGACGGCGCTTTCTTCAATTCCGGCCAGTCCTGCTGCGGCATCGAGCGCATCTATGTGCAGCGCCAGCGCTACCGCGACTTCGTTGACGGCTTCGTCGAGCTGACCCGGACCTATCGCTTCGGCCATCCGCTGGACCCGGACACCAATCTGGGGCCCATGGTGCGCGCCGGCGCCGCAGACTTCGTGCGCGGCCAGATCCAGGCGGCGCTGGCCGCCGGCGCACGCGCGCTGATTCCGGCCGGCCATTTCGCCGCCGACGCGCCGGGCAGCGCCTATCTGGCGCCGCAGGTGCTGGTGGACGTGGACCACGCCATGAGCGTGATGCGCGAGGAAAGCTTCGGCCCGGTCATCGGCATCATGGCCGTGGACTCCGACGAGGAGGCGCTGCGGCTAATGAACGACAGCGCCTACGGCCTGACTGCCTCGATCTGGACTGCGGACCGCGATGCCGCCGTCCGCCTGGGCCAGCAACTGGAGACCGGCACCGTGTTCATGAACCGCTGCGACTACCTGGACCCGGCGCTGGCCTGGACCGGGGTCAAGGACACTGGCCGCGGCGTGTCCTTGTCCGTGTTGGGCTATCAGCAGCTGACCCGGGTCAAATCCTTCCATCTCAAGGGGTAAGGCGATGCAACTGCAAGGCAACTGGAATTATCCGACCAGCATCCGCTTCGGCGCCGGCCGCGCCGCCGAACTGCCGGCGCTGTGCCGCGAACTGGGCATGCGCCGCCCGCTGCTGGTCACCGACCCCGGCCTGGCCCGGCTGCCAATGCTGGCCCGGCTGCGGAGCTTGCTGAGCGACGCAGGCCTGGAGACGGCCTTGTTCAGCGATATGCGCCCCAATCCGGTGGGCCGCGACGTCGACCCCCGCGTCGACGCCTTCCGCGACGGCCGCCACGACGGGGTGGTCGCCGTCGGCGGCGGCAGCGCGCTGGACGTTGGCAAGGCCATCGCTTTGATGTCCGGACAAAAACGCCCGCTGTGGGACTTCGAGGACGTGGGCGACAACTGGCTGCGCGTCGATCCCGCCGGCGTCGCGCCCACGCTGGCGGTGCCCACCACCGCCGGCACCGGCTCCGAGGTGGGCCGAGCGTCCCTGATCATCGACGAAGCCGCGCATCGCAAGGTCATCATCTTCCATCCGGCCATGCTGCCCAAGCTGGTGCTGGCGGACCCGGAACTGACCGTCGGCCTGCCGCCGGCGCTGACCGCCGCCACCGGCGTCGACGCGCTGGTGCACAATCTGGAAGCCTTCTGCTCCCCGTTCTATCACCCCATCGCCCAGGGCGTGGCGCTGGAAGGCATGCGGCTGGCGCACGACTGGCTGCCGGCGGCCCACGCCGACGGCGGCAATCTGGAAGCCCGCGCCCAAATGCTGTCCTGTTCCATCATGGGCGCCACCGCCTTCCAGAAAGGCCTGGGCGGCGTGCACGCGCTGGCGCATCCCATCGGCGCGGTGTTCGACACTCACCACGGCCTGGCCAACGCCGTGCTGCTGCCCTATGTGCTGGTGCGCAACCGGCCGGCGATAGCCGAACGGTTGAGCGCCGCCGCCCGCTACCTGGGCCTGGCCGACGCCGGCTTCGACGGTTTCCTGGCCTGGGTGCTGCAATTGCGCGCCGGCCTGGGCATTCCGCACACCCTGGCGGAGATCGGCATCGGCGCGGACGCCGCCGCCGACATCGGCCGCATGGCCAAGGCCGACCCCAGCGACGGCGGCAACCCCTTGCCCCTGTCCGCCGACGACTACCGCGCGATCTTCCTCGCCGCGCAGCAAGGCAGGCTGTGATGAGGCGCCCGCTGATCGGCCTGACCACCTACCCGGCCACGCCCGAGCACGGCTACCACACGCCGCTGGAATACGTGGCGGCGGTGGTGCGCGCCGGCGGCGCGCCGGTGCAATTGCCGGCGCTGGGCCCGGAGATGGTGGACGGCTGGCTGGACAAGCTGGACGGCGTGGTGCTGATCGGCGGCGGCGACATCGATCCGGCCCGCTTCGACCGCGACGGCCACCCGACCATTTACAACCTCAGCCCGGAGCGCGACGCCACCGAAATCGCGCTGGCGCGCGCGCTGCTGCAGCGCAAGCTGCCGACGCTGGCGATCTGCCGCGGCCTGCAAATCCTCAACACCGTGCTGGGCGGCAGCCTGCACCTGCACCTGCCGGACGTGGTGGGCGAGGCCGTGCCCCATCGCGCGCCGCCGCGCGTGCCGACGCCGCACCCGGTGCGCGTCGCCGCCGATTCCTGCCTGGCGGGCCTGATCGGCACCGAAGTCCTCACCCAGTCCTGGCACCACCAGGCGATAGACCGCCCCGGCCACGGCGTGGTGCCGGTGGCCTGGGCGCCGGACGGCGTGATCGAGGCGATAGAAATCGCCGACTTTCCCCAGTTGATCGCGGTGCAATGGCACCCCGAGCTCTCCGCCGAGCGCGACAGCGGCCAGCAAAGGCTGTTCGACGCGCTGGTCACCATGAGCGGAACGCCGCCGCCCGGCTGAGCGCCGCCGCGCCTCGCTTCTGAAATAGACACGAAGCCCGGATCACCGGGCCAGGGCCCGGCCGGCCTCCGCCGCCGTTCGGGCGCCGGCGCGTACGCGCGCCTAGGCGGAAAACCACAGACATGCACAATGAGAGAGGAACATCATGGAACCAGTTCGGCATGAGTCCGCGCCCGTCGGCGAGGACGAGAAACTGTTGCACAGCATGGGTTACGCTCAGGAGTTGTCCCGACGCATGAGCGGCTTTTCCAACTTCGCCATCTCCTTTTCCATCATCTGCGTGCTGGCCGGCGGCATCACCGCCTTCCCGGCCGGACTCAGCGCCGGTGGCGGCGCGGCCATCGGCATAGGCTGGCCGGTGGGCGCGCTGTTCGCCGCCATCGTCGCCGCGGCCATGGCCCAGATCGCCTCCGCCTACCCCACCGCCGGCGGGCTTTACCACTGGGCGTCCATTCTGGGCGGCAAGGGCCTGGGCTGGACCACCGCCTGGATCAATCTGCTGGGACTGATCTTCGTCACCGCCGCGGTCAATTTCGGCGTTTACGACCCCTTCTTCAAAACCCTGGTCGCGCCGCTGCTGGGCCTGAATCCGGAACAGCTGGGCTGGGGCCATCAGACCTTGTTCCTCGCCGTGGTGGCGCTGAGCCAGGCCTGGCTCAACCATCTGGGCATCAAGCTCACCACCCGGCTGACCGATCTGTCCGGCTATCTGATCTTCGTCGTCACCCTGGCCCTGGTGGTGTCGCTGCTGATCTACGCGCCTGGACCGCTGGACTTCTCCCGCCTGTGGACCTTCCACAATTACAGCGGCGCCGACGGCGGCGCCTGGCCGCGGATGGACAATACGGTGATGGTGTTCCTGGCCGGCCTGCTGCTCACCGTCTATACCCTGACCGGCTACGACGCCTCCGCCCACACATCGGAGGAGACCCGCGAAGCGGCGCGCAATGTGCCCAAGGGCATCTTGCGCTCGGTGCTGTGGTCCGGCGTGTTCGGCTATCTGATGATCTGCGCCTTCGTGCTGGTGCTGCCGGACCTGGGCGCTGGAGTCAAGGCCGGCATGGGCTTTTTCGATCTGCTGCTGAGCGCGCTGCCGCCGGCCTTGAAGGCGGCGCTGGGCATAGGCATCTTTCTGGTCAACTATCTGTGCGGCCTGGCCTGCCTGACCTCCACCTCGCGCATGATGTACGCCTTCGCCCGCGACGGCGGCCTGCCGGCCTCGCGCTGGCTGCGCCAGGTGCATCCGCAACACCGCACTCCGGGCCCGGCGATCTGGGTCAGCGCCGCGCTCGCCATCGCCGCCACCTTGTACGGCGACGCCTTCCTGGTGCTGTCCACCGGCGCCGCGGTATTCCTGTACATTTCCTACATCCTGCCGTCCGCCGCCGGCCTGTTCGCCGAGGGCCGCAGCTGGACCCACAAGGGGCCGTTCGATCTGGGCCGGGCGTCCAAACCCATCGCCGCGCTGGCCACGCTGGGCGGCGCGGTGCTGGTCTTCGTCGGCATCCAGCCGCCGAATGAGAAGGTTCTGTACCTGACCGTCGCGCTGCTGCTGGTGCTGGCCTTGTTCTGGTTCGCGCTGGGCGTGCGCAAGCAATTCAAGGGACCGCCCACCGGCCAGCGCATCCAGGGCCATCAAGCGCATATCCGCGAAATCGAAAGCGCGCTGGACGAGGCCGGCTGAACGCGCAGTCCAAAGGGAGACCGGCGCGGCCGGACAAAGCGCTTGTCTCCCGGCGGCAAATGCGGAATCATCCGGACACGAACCACCGCCAGAGAAGCCCATGCTCGTCACCCCGGAACAATTGCTCGCCTTCACCGCCGCCGCGATGCTGATCACGCTGTCGCCCGGCCCGGACAATCTGATGGTGCTGAGCCAGGGCATCGCCCGCGGCCGCCGCCAGGGCATGGCCTTCGGCCTGGGCTGCGCCTTGGGCTGCCTGAACCACACGGTGCTGGCCGCGCTCGGCGTCAGCGCGCTGATCGCCGCCTCCCCGCTGGCCTTCACGCTGCTGAAGTTCGCCGGCGGCGGCTATCTGATCTATCTGGGCTGGCAGGCGCTGCGCAGCCCCGGCGCCAGCTTCCAGGCCGGCGCCGCCGGGCGGGACGCCGCGCCGCTGGCCGCCACCTTCCGCAAAGGCCTGATCGCCAATGCGATCAACCCCAAAGTGGTACTGTTCTTCCTCGCCTTCCTGCCGCAATTCGTCAACCCGGCTCAGGGTCCGGCCGGGCTGCAGATCGCCGCGCTCGGCCTGGTCTTCACGCTGCAAGGCGCGCTGATCTTCGGCTGCCTCGGCTATTTCTCCGGCACCATCGGCCAATGGCTGTCCAAGAGCCGCCGCACCAGCCAGTGGCTGGACCGCATCGCCGGCAGCGTGTTCATCGCGCTGGGCTTGAAGCTGATACTGGACCGCGGTCACTAGAGGCGTCGCACGCTTTCCGTAGGCGATAAAAAAGCCGGCAAGCGCGCTTGCCGGCCGTTCGCTGTCTCGCGAGCCTTCATTTCTGGATCAGGAACTCCACCAGCACGTTCTTGAACAGGAAGCCGGACACGCCGAAGCCCAGCACCAGGAACAGGATGAACATGCCCATCTTGCCGGCCTGAGCCTTCTTGCCCAGGTCCCAGATGATGAAGCCCATGAAAATGATCAGGCCGCCCAGGCACACGATCATGGAAATATTGGTGAATTGTTCTTCCGACACTTGTTATCCTTTGCATCCACAGCAGATCACGGACCGGCGGGGTCTTAGCGATGCGCCCCGCCTGGCCGTAATAAGATACTCGCCATCGCTCTCCGGCTCAATGCCCGCGCGCGCCTATCGGCGCCAGCGCAACCTCTGCAACACCAGGGCGACGCCCAGCGCGGCCAACAACATGCCGCCCACCGCCAGCAGACTCAATTGCTCGTCGAACAGCCACCAGGCCTGCACCGCGGCCAGGCCCGGCGTCAGGTAGAAATAGCTGGCCACCTTGCTGACATCGCCGTCTTTCAGCATGCGCATCAGCAGCAGGATGGCGAGCACCGACAGCGCCAGCACGCTCCAGCCCAGGGCCAGCGCCAGTTGCGCGTTCCAGTGGATGGCCTCGCCGCGCTCCAGCCCCAGGGCCAGCGCGCTGGTAATCAGGAAGGCCGCCAGGTATTGATGGAAGGCGCCGGTCAGCGGATGCACGCCCTGGCCGAAGCGTTTCTGGTACAAGGTGCCGGCGGTAATCGCGCACAAGGCCAGCGCGGTCAGCCACAGGCCGGGATTGGCGCCTAACTGCAAGCCCTTGCCGCCCAGCACCACCAGCAGCGCGCCGCCAAAACCTATCGCCAGGCCCAGCCATTGCATGCGGCTCAGCCGCTGCTCGCCCATCAGCCAGCTCAGTATCGCAGTCAGTATCGGCTGCAGGCCGACGATCAGCGCGGTGATGCCGGCCGGCACCGCCAGCTTGATGCCGGCGAAGCTGGCACCCAGATAAAGGCCGTGCAGCATCGCGCCGCAAGCCCATTGGTGCTTGGCCGCCGCCAGCCCGGGCCAAGCGGGCCGGAAGCAGGCGATCAGCGCGCCGAAGCACAGCAGGGTCAGACCCATCCGTATCGCCAAAAAGGTGAACGGGCCGATGAAAGGCAGGCCCAGCTTGGCGCCGATGAAGCCGGTGCTCCACAGCAGCACGAAGGCCCAGGGGATCCAGGCATTGGATCGATGATTGGTTTCCATATTTTGCGTCATTAAAAAAAGCCCCCTGCGGGGGCTTTGGGGGTCCAACGCGGCGCTTTAGCCGCGTTTCTGTTTGGCGTTGCCGGCAATCCGCATCCGCAACGCGTTCAGGCGGATGAAACCGGCCGCGTCGGCGTGATTGTAGGCGCCGCCGTCTTCGTCGAAGGTGGCGATGGCGGGGTCGAACAGCGAGTCGGTCTTGGATTCGCGGCCCACCACGATCACATTGCCCTTGTACAGTTTCAGCCGCACCCAACCGTTGACCGTGGCCTGGGAGGCGTCGATCATGCCTTGCAGCATCAGGCGCTCCGGACTCCACCAGTAGCCGGTGTAGACCAGCTTGGCGTACTTGGGCATCAGTTCGTCCTTCAGGTGGGCCACTTCGCGATCCAGGGTGATGGATTCGATCGCGCGGTGCGCCTTCAACATGATGGAGCCGCCCGGGGTTTCGTAGCAGCCGCGGGACTTCATGCCCACATAGCGGTTTTCCACGATGTCCAGCCGACCGATGCCGTGCTTGCCGCCCAGGCGGTTCAGCTCGGTCAGCACCTGGGCCGGGCTCATCGCCACGCCGTTGATCGCGGTGATGTCGCCCTTCTCATAGCTCAGCTCGAGGTATTCGGCCTGGTCCGGCGCGTTCTCCGGGCTCACCGTCCACAACCACATATCTTCTTCCGGCTCCGCCGCCGGGTCTTCCAGCACCGTGCCTTCATAGGAGATGTGCAGCAGGTTGGCGTCCATCGAATACGGGCTGCCGCCGTTCTTCTTCTTGCTGATGTCGATGCCGTGGGTTTCCGCGTAGTTCAGCAGTTTTTCCCGCGACAGCAGATCCCATTCGCGCCACGGCGCGATCACCTTGACGTCCGGCTTCAGCGCGTAATAGCCCAGTTCGAAGCGCACCTGATCGTTGCCCTTGCCGGTGGCGCCGTGAGACACCGCGTCGGCGCCCACCTGATTGGCGATCTCGATCTGGCGCTTGGCGATCAACGGCCGCGCGATCGAGGTGCCCAGCAGGTACTCGCCTTCGTAAACGGCGTTGGCGCGGAACATCGGGAACACGAAATCGCGGACGAACTCCTCGCGCAGATCGTCAATGAAGATGTTTTCCGGCTTGATGCCCAGCGACACCGCCTTCTTGCGCGCCGGTTCCACTTCTTCGCCCTGGCCGATGTCGGCGGTGAAGGTCACCACCTCGCATTGATAGGTATCCTGCAGCCACTTGAGAATTACCGAAGTATCCAGACCGCCGGAATAAGCCAGTACCACTTTCTTGATGTCAGACATTTTGTATTCTTTCAAATCCATTGATTTCCGGATCCGGCCCGCGCCTGGCGCGGCCTTGCCGAATCGCGTAAACGGCGGGCTCGCCCGCGTCGTCAGTTCAGTCGTAGCGCTGGCCCAGCAGCAGGAACTCGATCAGCGCCTTCTGCACGTGCATGCGGTTTTCCGCCTCGTCCCAGACCACGCTCTGCGGCCCGTCTATCACCGCGGCGGCCACTTCCTCGCCCCGGTGCGCCGGCAAACAGTGCATGAACAAGGCGTCCGGCTTGGCCAGCTTCATCAGCTCCGGCGTCACTTGGTAGTCGCGGAAGGCTTCCAGCCGCGCTTCCTTCTCCGCCTCGAAACCCATGCTGGTGAACACATCGGTGGTCACCAGGTCCGCGCCGGTCGCCGCATGGCTGGCGCTGTGGCTGGGTTCGAAGTGCTCGGGGCCGTAATGCTGGCCGTCCAAGGCCTTGAGCTCGAAGCCCACCGGCGTCGCCACCTTGAGCTTGAAGCCCAGGATGCGAGCCGCCTGCAGCCAGGTGCGGCAGACATTGTTGCCGTCGCCTATCCAGGCCACGGTCTTGCCCTTGATCGAGCCGCGCTGCTCGATATAGGTGAAGATGTCCGCCAGAATCTGGCACGGGTGGTATTCGTTGGTCAGGCCGTTGATCACCGGCACCTTGGAATGCGCGGCCAGCCGCTGCACCAGCGCCTGCTCATAGGTGCGGATCATGATGATGTCGCTCATCCGGGACAGCACGCGGGCGGTGTCCTCAATGGGCTCGCCGCGGCCCATCTGCGAGCTTTGCGAGTCCAGGAACATCGCGTGGCCGCCCAGTTGCGCCATGCCCGCTTCGAAAGAAACGCGGGTGCGGGTGGAGTTCTTCTCGAACACCATGGACATCACCTTGCCGACGAGCGGCTGGTACAGCTGGCCGTCGCTACGTCGTCGTTTCAGGACCTTGCTGCGCTCGAAGAGATGGCGGTATTCCTCGTGGGTCAGGTCGCTGAATTGCAAGTAATGCCTAGGGGACGTCATGGTGCTCCATTTCAAAAAAAAAGCCACCGCGCGTTCGACACCGTTTCAGTGTCCTTCATGCGCGATGGCACATTACTACACGCTGGTCTCAAGTCATTCACAGGCGTCGCAAGCATGCCTACGCAAAGCGCATGATTTACATAATTGCGACAAGACTTATATTTATCGGAAATCAGCCTGTCTGACAAGCATTCATTTGAACAAGGCGCGTCCAGGCAGTTGCGCCAGCTCCCCTTCTTTGAGCACTCGCAGCAAAAACTCGCCGCCATCCTCGGCCAAGCCGTGCATTTCTATGGATTTCTGGGTTTTTTGCAGCCGCGCCAAATACGCGAGAATGGTGTCGTCTATCACCTGGCCGGGCACCAGCACCGGAATGCCGGGCGGATACGGCACGATCTGGTCGCAGCAGACCCGTCCGACCAGGGCTGCGTTGGGGCGGCCGTCGTCGTCCAGCAGCGGCAAGCGCTCGCCGGCCTCGTAAAAAGCGTCGCGCGGCAAGCTGGCCAGACGGGAGAAACGCGGAATCTCCGGCATCCTTCCCAGCGGTCGCGGCGGACGCTTTTCCTTGGCCAAACGCAGCATGGCGTCATACAGCCGCGACACCTTGCTGCGGGTGGTACCCAGGGTCAGCAGCAGGGTGATGGTGCTGAACGTGGATTTCTCCACCTGGATGTTGTAGCGCTCGAACAGCGCCTGCTGCAATTCGTCCGCGGTGAAGCCGGACTGGGTGATGTCCACGGTCAGCTTGGTCGGGTCCAGCTGGATGCCGTCCTCCCTCACCTCCTCCGGCAATAGGTCCGACAGTTCCAGCACCCGGAAAGCGCCGGTGGAGTTGATCTTGTCGCGCAACTCCTGCGCCAGTTTCAGCGTGCGGTCCAGCAGCCGGTAGCCCTCCATCACCGCCTGTTTGCGCGCCACGTCCAGGCTGGCGATCAGGTTGTACTGCGGGCTGGTCGACGCGTGCATATTGAAGTTCTCGCGGAACAGATGCGCGTCGAAGCCGGGGTCGTTGACGTGGATCATGCTGGCCTGGGAGAACGCCGACAGCACCTTGTGCGTGCTCTGGGTCACATAGTCGGCGCCGGACTCCAGCGCCGTCGGCCGGAACGCCGGGTGGAAACGGGCGAAGCCGTACCAGGCCTCGTCGACGATGACCTTGATGCCCTGCTCGTGCGCGGCTTCGATGATGGGCTTCAGATCGTAACGCAGCCCGTCGTAGGTGCAGGAGGTCAGGATCAGCACCCGCGCGTCGGGGTTGGCGTCGATCGCGGCGAAGATGGTTTCCTTGGGCACCGGTCCGAAAATGCCGAACTGCTTGTTGATCGAGGAATCCAGATACACCGGCAGCGCGCCGGACAGAATCACGCCGTGATGCACCGATTTGTGACAATTGCGGTCCAGCAGCAGCTTGTCGCCGGGCGCCAGCAAGGTCTGGAAGATCACCTTGTTGGAGGTGGAGGTGCCGTTGGTGGCGAAGTAGGTGCGCTTGGCGCCGAAGGCCTTGGCCGCCAGCATCTGCGCCTCCTCTATCACCCCGGTGGGGTGCAGCAGCGAATCCAGCATCGGCACCGACACCGACAGGTCGGCGCGCAGCATGCTCTCGCCGACGAAATCATGGAAATCGCCGACCCAGGGGCTGCCTTTCAAGGAGTCGCCGCCGGAATGGCCCGGCGTGTGCCAGGAATCCTTGGCCATGCGCACGTATTGCTTGAGCTTGTCGTAGAACGGCGTTGCCGACTTTTCCGCCAGCTCCGCCGACAGAATGCGGAACCAGCCGTGGAAATCCAGCTCGTCGCGGTAGAAATAGCCGTCCACCGCGTGGCTGGCCAGGTCTTCCACCAGCGCGCGCTCGTCGTCGTCGAACAATAAGACATACAGCGAAATTTCCGGACGGAAGGCGCTGATGCGGTTGGCCAGCTGCGCCGCCGCCTGACTGACGCCCTTCTCCTGCAACTGCTTGTCCACCAGCACCACCTGGACGTCGCCGTCTCGGGCGATCTGATCCAGCGCGTCCTGACTGCGCGCGACGCCGACGAAAGTCAGGCCGTAGGGGTTTTCCAGCCGCACAGCGGCGGCGCCCAGGCCGGCCAGCACATCGGCCTGCCATTTGGCGTCGTCGCTGACCACCAGCACTCGGCTAACGGGTGTCATGATCGGGTTTCTCCTGTTGATATTGCTTTGCGCTGTTATTGATGGATTTGTCTGCCTAAGTCGCTCGCGCAATTTCGCTTGTTTTTATATTTGCCTATCCTATCCACATCCGCGCGTCGCCGTCATTTTGCAGTCGCACATCAGGATTTCCCCATATTCGACGCCCGGCTTGGCGCGGCCAGACAAGGCCGCCCCCTTGCGGTACAATCGCCGCCATGCTGACCCCTGCTGAAAAAGACGCGATTCGCGACCATTACCGGACCATAGCCGACAACTTGCCGGGCTTCCGCCCGCGCGCCGCGCAACGCCGCATGCTGGCGGAGATCGCCAACGCGCTGTCGCGCAGCAAGGACAAGGAAGGCGACGACTGGCCGGAGCGCGCCGGCGAAAGCATCGCCGTGATCGAAGGCCCCACCGGGGTCGGCAAAAGCCTGGCCTATCTGCTGGCCGGCGGCGTGATGGCCAAATCCCGCGCCAAGAAACTGGTGGTCACCAGCGCCACCGTCGCCCTGCAAGAGCAGCTGGTCAACCGCGACCTGCCCTTCGTTGTCGAAAACAGCGGCCTGCCGCTGACCTTCGCCCTGGCCAAGGGCCGCGGCCGCTATCTGTGTCCGCAGCGCATTTACGCGCTGACCGCCGAGAACGCCCAAGGCCAGCTGCTGGACCTGGACCCGACGCTGGCGCTATGGGACCGCAAGCCGGAAGCCGGCGAAATCGAAACCCTGCGCCAGCTGGCCGACGCCTTCTATTACCGCCGCTGGAACGGCGACCGCGACGCCTGGGAAAGCGTGATAGAGGACGGCCTGTGGTCGCGCGTCACCAACGACCGCCACGGCTGTTTGAAAGCCGCCTGTCCCAACCGGCCGGAATGCCCGTTCTATCTGGCGCGCGACGTGCTGGAAAACGTGGACGTGGTGGTGGCCAACCACGACCTGATGCTGGCCGACGTGTCCATGGGCGGCGGCGTCATCCTGCCGGCGCCGGAAGAAAGTTACTACTGTATCGACGAGGCGCACCACCTGGCCAAAAAGGCGGTTAACCAGTTTTCCGCCGAACATTCGCTGGCTCAGGCCATGTCCTGGCTGGACAAAGTGGCCGCCGCCGCCATCCGCGTGGAGGCGCTGACCGACAAGGTGGACATCGTCAGCCAGGCGATAGAAGCCGCCAGCGCCTGTTCCGAAACGCTGACCGAGTGGCTGTGGCTGCTGGAGGGCGAAGACGCGCTGGCCGCCTCCAGCGACAATCTGGAGCCCACCTGGCTGATAGAGGACGGCGTGCTGCCGGAACGCTTCCAGGGCCCCACCGCCAATATGGCCACATCGGCGCGCTCGCTGTTCAAACAGCTGAGCCTGCTAACCGACGCGCTGGGCGAGGCGCGCAAGGACAAGGGCGGCGAAGCGGCGCAAGTCGACAAGACCGCCTCCGACCTGGGCTTTCTGACCGCGCGCGCCGAGCAACTGCTGGCGGTGTGGGAGTTGTTTGAAAAAGAAACCGAGCCCGCCAGCCCGCCCATCGCCAAATGGATCACCCGCCGCGCCGAGGGCAAGGGCGATTACCTGTTCTCCGCCTCGCCAGTCAGCGCCGCCGCCAGCCTGGCCGCCACGCTGTGGCGCCGCGCCGCCGGCGCCATCCTGACCTCGGCCACGCTGCGCTCGCTGGGCGAATTCGACCTGCTGCTGTCGCAGACCGGCCTGAAATGGATGCCGGAAGTCAGCTGCGTGGCGCTGGATTCCCCTTTCAATTTCGACGAGCAGGGCGAGCTGTATCTGCCGCCGATGCTGGCCAGCCCCAAGGACGCCGGCGGCCATACCCGCGAAATCGTGGAATGGCTGCCCAAGCTGATCGATGTGAAAGAACCGGTCGGCACCCTGGTGCTGTTCTCCTCCCGCAAACAAATGCAGGAGGTCGCCGCCGGCCTGCCGGCCGCGCTGCGCGAGCGGCTGCTGATTCAGGGCGAAATTCCCAAGAGCCTGCTGATCGAGCAACACCATCAGCGGCTGAAACAGAGCGAACCCAGCGTGATCTTCGGCCTGGATTCCTTCTCCGAAGGCCTGGACCTGCCCGGTGAAAGCTGCGTGCACGTGATTATTGCCAAACTGCCGTTCGCGATGCCGGACGATCCGGTAGGCAAAACCCTGTCGCGCTGGATAGAAAAACGCGGCGGCAATCCCTTCATCGAGATCACGGTGCCGGAAGCTTCGATCAAGCTGGTGCAGGCCGTGGGCCGGCTGATCCGCACCGAACGCGACTACGGCCGCGTCACCATTCTGGACAACCGCTTGCAAAAACAAAGCTACGGCAAGCGGCTGCTCGCCTCGCTGCCGCCATTCAAGCGCATCTGATTTTCGGGTAAAATACTAAATATTCAGCAACAAACAAAACGCCTGAACATAAAACGCCAAGCGCAAATCGCTTAGCAGACGATAAAAAACAGGCTAAACCAAAAGCAAATACTCCGGTCCACCGCCATGATCTGCAATCCATACGAAATAGTCATCCAGGGCATCACTTCCGAGGGGCGCACCTTCCGCCCCAGCGACTGGGCCGAACGCCTGGCCGGCATCCTAGCCTCCTTCGACGATCAGAAACTGCACTACCACGCCCATGTCCGCCCGATGATGCTGGACGGCGTGCGCTGCGTGGCGGTGGACAAGAAACTGGAGAAAATCAGCCCGCAGGTGTTTTGCTTTCTGATGGACTTCGCCAAGGACAACGATCTGCGCATCGTCGATTGCCGCACCCTGCTGGACGAGGTCTACCCCAATCAATTCTTGGCGTAATTGCAACACTACCCCTGTCCGAATTGTCTTGATGCAACAACATTGCAACACCCACGTCATATTTTGTGGCTAAACTAAGACATGTGTTGTGGCGATACCGCACTTATCTACTATAGATATTGCAGGTCCGCCAGCTTCGGCACCTGACTTTAGTAAAGCAAAAACTGACTTGGAGCATTCAAGATGCAAAAGAAAAATCTGGCAGCCCTGCTTGCCGCAATGTTCGCCTTGCCCGTTGTCGCCCACGCTGACGTAACCATCTACGGTTTCCTCAGCGGCGGCATCGAATCGAGCAAAGCCACCGGTTCCGGCGGCAGCGAATACAGCAGCCGCACCCGCATCGTCGACCACAACTCCCGCATCGGCTTCAAGGGCTTTGAAGACATCGGCGGCGGCACCAAGGCGATCTGGCAGGTGGAAAACAGCCTGCGCAACTTCGAACAAGGCGGCACCAACGACAAAGGTCAGAGCGCGACCTTCGCCACCCGCAACACCTTCATCGGCCTCGACAACGGCGATTTCGGCCGCGTGCTGCTGGGCCAACACGACTCCGCCTACAAGATGTTCACCGGCAGCAGCAACAGCGCGCTGGGCACCGACCTGATGGTCAACACCACCGCCGACAACTTCGGCAGCAGCTCGGTCAACAGCCGCGGCGAAGCGCGTATGGCCAACTCGGTTCACTACTTCTCCCCGAGCTGGGCCGGCTTCAAGCTGGGCGCGTCCTGGGGCGTGGACGAGAGCCGCGTATCCGGCAACGACTCCAAACGCATCTCCCTGGGCCTGGGCTACACCTGGCAAGGCCTGAACCTGGCCGCCGCCTGGGATCGCCAGTACGATACGGCCGTTATCGCCAACAGCAACTCGTACAACAACTCCAGCCCGGCGGTACTGTCGCTGAACTCCGGCAAGAACGTCACCTTCTACGGCCTGGCCGCCAGCTATAAGTTCGACACCGGCACCTTCGTCGGCGGCAACTACGAGTGGGGCACCTACGACCAGGTAGGCGGCGGCCAAGTTAAGCAAGACGACTGGCTGATCGCTCTGGGTCAGGACTTCGGCGCGGCTTCGGTCAAGCTGTCCTACGGCCAACTGGGCACGCTGAAGAACACTTCCGCCGGCGTTAACGGCGACGACTTCAAGGCCAAGCAATGGACTCTGGGCGGCACTTACAACCTGTCCAAAACCACTCAAGTGCTGGCTTACTACACCAAGATCAGCAACAACGCCAAGGCCAAGGCCAACTTCGCCAACAACCCGGTATACGATAGCAATCTGGGCGCCAGCAACGCTTCGTTGACCGCCGGCAACGACCCGCAAGCCTTCGGCGTAGGCTTCAAGATCGCCTTCTGATCCTGAACGACTGCCGTTCCAATCACGCCGCCGGCCCTGCCGGCGGCGTTTTTCATTTGCTCAGGCTGGCGCGCAAGGCCTCGATCGCGTAACGCACTTTGGCCGGCTGAATGTCGCGGCGCGGCGTCACCGCGTAAATCGCCAGCGGCGGCAAGCTCCACTCCGGCAATACTCGCAATAAGCGGCCGTCGGCCAGTTCCTGACGTATCTCCGGCTCCGGCTGCACCGCCACCCCCATGCCGGCCAGCACGAACTGGCGCGCGGCGACGATATTGTTGCTGACCAGGCGCGCGTCCGGCTCGGCGGTGAAGCGGCTGCCGTCCGCATGCTCGAAGGCCAGCCAACCCAGCTTGCGGTCAGACAAAGCCACCCACTGCAGCGCGGACAATTGCTCCGGCCGCGTGATCGCCGGCTGACGCGCGAGATAAGCCGGCGACGCGCACAGCACATTGGGCCAATCCGCGAGGTGGCGCGCCACCAGGCTGGAGTCCTTCAGCACGCCGGCGCGCAAAGCCAGATCGATGCGGTTGTCCACCAGATCTATCATTTCATCGTGGAAGAACAAACGCAGCTTCAGGCCCGAGTGCGCGCTCAGCAACGGCGTCAACGCCTCGCTCAACAGCGCGCCGGCAAAACCGGTGGGCGCGGCGATGCGCAGCTCGCCCACCGGCGCGTCGCGCAGCTCCAGCAAGCGCTGTTCGGCCAGCTGCGCCGCGGCCAGCATATCGGCGCAGCCCTGATAGAACAGACTGCCGGCCTCGGTCAGCGTCAGCTTGCGGGTAGTCCGGTGCAACAGGCTGACGCCATGCTGCTGCTCCAGCTTGCTGATGTGCTGGCTGACCGCCGACGGCGTCATGCCCAGTTCGCGCGCCGCGCCGTTCATCGAGCCCTTGTCCACCACCATGGCGAAGACCGCCATCCGTCTCAACGCATCCATTATTAAGTCCATCTAAACTATCAATCTTATTTTTGCCGGATTATCGCTCTATAATCAAGCTGCTATTCTGAACGCCATCAAACTTCATCACGTTTATCGCGAAAAGGAATCCCCATGAAAATCGCTCTGATCGGCGCCAGCGGCTTTGTCGGCTCGGCCGTCTTGCAAGAACTGCTGGCCCGCAAACATCAAGTCAGCGCCATCGTCACCACTCTGTCCAAGCTGCCGCAACACCCGCAACTGAGCGGCGTGGCCGCCGACGCCTACCAGGCCGGCCAGATCGCCGCCGCCGTGGCCGGCCACGACGCCGTGGTCAGCGCCTTCAATCCCGGCTGGGACAAGGCCGACATCCAGGCGCTGGCCGTCAAGGGCCACGACGCCATCGTCGCCGGCGTCAAGCAGGCGGGCGTCAAGCGCTTCCTGGAAGTGGGCGGCGCCGGCAGCCTGGAAGTGGCGCCCGGCGTGCAATTGGTGGACACCCCGGAATTCCCGGCGGAATGGAAGGAAGGCGCGCTGGGCGTGCGCGAGGCGCTGCGCCGCCTGCGCGAGGAAAGCACGCTGGACTGGACCTTCGTCTCCCCGCCGGCCTTCCTCCACCCGGGCGAGCGCAGCGGCAAATACCGGCTGGGCGGCGATCAGCTGCTGTTCAACGGCGACAAGCCGGCCGATATCAGCGTGGAAGACCTGGCCGTGGCCATCGTCGACGAACTGGAAAAACCGCAGCATCTGCGCCGCCGCTTCACCGCCGCCGCAGTCTAAGAGCGTGTTTACGATCTCGCGAGCTAGGGCGAGACAAGGCGTTGCGGCTGAGAAAGCGGAATGTACGCGTGGTACATGAGCATTTCGAAAGGGTACTCACCGTGTCACGTCTCACGACGCGCAGCAGATCGTAAACAGATTCTAAGCGCCAAGCCCGGCTCGCCCGGGCTTTTTCACGTCCTGTTCCCCTCCCCGTCTTGCCCCAAGGGCCTTCCGCCCGCCCGGTTCATGCCGTCCGAATGCGAAGCGGTTTCAACTCGTCGAATCCCCGACGCAACTTAGTCCTGACTCTATAATTCTAAATTGACAGCCGTCGCCGGCTTGTCTAGATTGCCCGGCTGCCGCAAGATGGCGAGGCGCAGGCCGGCCCTCGCGCCAAAGCCGTGCGAAACCATGACAACGACAATAATAAGGACGGTCCAGGCCGTCCGGACAACAACCCGCTTAGCGGGACACAGCCCTTAAAGAGAAGCATTATGGCCATCAGTGTTTTTGATTTGTTCAAGATAGGCATCGGCCCGTCCAGCTCCCACACGGTTGGACCGATGCGCGCCGCGCGCCAATTCATCGCCCGGCTGGAAAAAGACGAGTTGCTGGCTCAGACCGCCAGCGTGCGCGCCGAAATGTTCGGCTCGCTGGGCGCCACCGGCAAGGGCCACGGCACCGACGTCGCGGTCTTGCTGGGCCTGCAGGGCGAACAGCCCGACCTGGTGGACACCGACGCGGTGGACGGCATGCTGGCCGCCATCCGCGCCGACAAGTCCGTCGCCCTGCTGGGCAAGCAGACCGTGCCCTTCGTCGAAGGCGAACACCTGATTCTGCACAAGAAGAAAACCCTGCCCTACCACCCCAACGGCATGATTTTTGAAGCCTTCGACGCCGCCGGCGCCAGCCTGTCCAAGCGCGCTTATTACTCGGTGGGCGGCGGCTTTGTGGTCGACGAGGCCGCCATCGACGCCGGCTTCGTGCCGCCAGGCGTCACCAAGCTCAAGCACCCGTTCAAGAGCGCGGCGGAATTGCTGGCCTTGTGTCAGCGCCACGGCAAATCCATCAGCCAGATCATGCTGGAGAACGAGCTGGCCTGGCGCAGCGAGGAACAAGTGCGCGCCGAGCTGCTGAAGATCTGGCAAGTGATGCAGGACTGCGTCAAGCGCGGCTGCGAGCGCGAAGGCATCCTGCCCGGCGGCATGAAGGTGAAGCGCCGCGCCGCCGACATGCACCGCAAGCTGCTGGCCTCGCCCGAGGCGGCGCTGCGCGACCCGCTGACGGTGATGGACTGGGTCAATCTGTACGCGCTGGCGGTGAACGAGGAAAACGCCGGCGGCGGCCGCGTGGTCACCGCGCCCACCAACGGCGCGGCCGGCATCATCCCGGCGGTGATGCACTATTACGCCCGCTTCGTGCCCGGCGCCAGCGACGACGGCATTGTGCGCTTCCTGCTCACCGCCGGCGCCATCGGCGTGCTGTTCAAGCTCAACGCCTCCATCTCCGGCGCCGAAGTGGGCTGCCAGGGCGAAGTGGGCTCGGCCTGCTCGATGGCCGCGGGCGCCTTGGCCGAAGTGCTGGGCGGCACCCCGGAACAGGTGGAAAACGCCGCCGAGATCGGCATGGAGCACAATCTGGGCCTGACCTGCGATCCGGTGGGCGGCCTGGTGCAAGTGCCCTGCATCGAACGCAACGCCATGGCCTCGGTCAAGGCCATCAACGCGGCGCGCATGGCGCTGCGCGGCGACGGCCAGCACTTCGTGTCGCTGGACCGGGTGATCAAGACCATGCGCGACACCGGCATGGACATGAGCACCAAGTACAAGGAAACCGCGCGCGGCGGCCTGGCCATCAACGTCATCGAAGTGCCGGTGAATATTGTTGAGTGCTGAGCTGCAGGCCTGTTAGCATCAAAGCCGATAGCGCTTGCGCCGTCGGCTTTTTTTACGACCTCATCCCACGAAATCCGAACCAGCCATGCATCACATCGCCACCGCCAGACTGCAACTGCGTCCGCTGCAAGCCAGCGACGCCCCCTTCATGCTCAAGCTGCTGAACGAGCCGGCCTTCATCGCCAATATCGGCGACAAGGACGCCCATGATCTGCTCGGCGCGCTGCGCTATATCGAGGAAGGCCCGCAAACCAGCTATCGCAAGCACGGCCACGGCCTCTTGCTGGTGGAACGGCTGGACGACGGCGCCCCGGTCGGCATCTGCGGCCTGGTCAAGCGCGACGGCCTGGACTACCCGGACATCGGCTACGCCTTCCTGGAGCAATACTGGGGCTGCGGCTACGCCAGCGAAGCCGCGCTGGCCGCCATAGAGCACGGCCGCGAGCAACTGGGCCACGCGGTGGTGGTGGGCATCACCGCGCCGCACAACCTGGCGTCCATCCGCGTGCTGGAGAAAATCGGCCTGCTTTATCAGGGCCGTATCGAACTGCCCGGCATCGACGGCGACAGCTGTTACTTCGTGCCGCCGGCCCTGTTCAAAGATCAGCCCGCCTGAGCAGGCGCCGCCGGCCGCAGCCAGCGCCGGCACAGCAACACCCCCAGCGCGGCGGCGGCCGTCGACATCGCGAACGTCGTCGCCATGCCGCCGTGCGGCCACACCAGCCCGCCGATCAGGCCGCCGGCGCTGCCGCCAACCCCAAACGAGGCGATGATGTACAGACCCTGGGCGCGGCCGTGGTGATGTGGGTCGAACATGCGGTGGATCAAGCCCACCGAGGCGGCGTGGTGCAGGCCGAAAGTCAGCGCGTGCAATAGCTGCGCGCCTATCGCCACCCAGGCCAGCTCGGCCGCGGCGGCGATCAAGGCGAAACGCAGCGCCGCCGCCAATAGCGACGCCAGCATCAGCGTTTCCAAACGCGCGCGCGCCATGATCTTGGGCATCAACAGGAATACCGCCACCTCGCTGACCACGCCCAGCCCCCACAGCATGCCGATCGCGCCTTGCTCATAACCCGCCTGCTTCAGGCCGATGGAGAAAAAAGTGTAGTAAGGGCCGTGGGCGAAGGCCATCAGGAAGCAGCAGCCGAACAAGGCCATCACCTCCGGCCGCCGCAGCGTGGCCGCTATCGGCGCCGACGGTCCGCTCTTGCGCTCGGCGGCCACCTCCGGCACCCGCCAGGCCGCCGCGGCCACCAGGGCCAGCAGCGCGCACAGCGCCCAGGGCAGATTGCCAATGCCGATGCCGTCCAGCAGCAGGCCGCCGCTCATCGCCAGACAGACGAAGCCTATCGAGCCCCAGACCCGCACCCGGCTGTAACGCCCCGGCTGCGCGCGCGTCAGATGGGCGGTGCTGGCCTCCACCAGCGGCAGCGCCGCCGCCCAGAAGAAGTGGGACACCGCCAGGCTGACGAACACCCACCAGAAAGCGCGGTCCAGACCCACCAGCAGGAAGGCCGCCGCCGACAGCAGCGACGTCGTCAGGATGATGGCGCGCCGGCGGCCGCGGCGGTCCGCCAGCCAGCCCCAGAAGCCGGGCGCCACGATGCGCGCCAGCGTGGACAAGGCCATCAGCACCGAGATCTGCCAGGCGGAGAAGGACAGCGATTGCAGATAGAGCCCCCAGAACGGACTGAACAGGCCCTGGAAGGCGAAATAACTGAAATAGAACAGGCTGAACGGCAGCAGGGATACGGCGGGTGACACGGAAGACGACATGATCTGAAGCTCGGCCCTTGACGGGTTTCTGGTTGAAAATGGCGCGCAGACTTTGAGCGGCTTCTTAGAGCCTGTTCAAAGTCTCGCCAGCTAGAGCGAGACAAGGCGAAAACGTTTTCAACGCCGTATCGCCGACGCGCAGCGGACTGTGAACCGCCTCTTAAAATTGCCCTTTGAACTTGCCGATATCCCGCCGCGCCTTCTTGGTGGGACGGCCGTCTCCATGCGGGAAACTGGCGCGCTCCGCCTTCAACAGCAGCACCTGCTCTTCACGCGCGCGTTGCGAGGCCTCGTCCTCGCGATAGAGCAGCCGAGCCTCCTGCGCCGGGCGGCGCTGGGTGCTCAGCGCCAGCACCTCGACGCGGTATTCCAGCTGATGGATGCGCATCACTAGCTGGTCGCCCTCCTTGACCACCCGCGACGCCTTGACCTTGTCGCCGTTGACCTGCACCCGCCCCAGCTCCAGCGCTTCGTGCGCCAGTTGCCGGGTCTTGAAGAAACGGGCGGCCCACAGCCATTTGTCGAGACGGACCTTGCCCTCGTCCTCGCCTGAGGCCGCCATCAGAGCACGCTCCATTCGGCGGAGGCCAATCCATCCAGCTTCAAGCTAAGCTTGTCGCCGGAACGCACCGCCGCCACGCCCTCCGGCGTGCCGGTATAGATCAGATCGCCGGCCTGCAGGCCGTAGGTCCGCGACAGATAGGCGATAATGGCCGCCACCGGGAACAACATCAGCCCGGTATCGCCTTGCTGACGCAGCGCCCCGTTAACGCGCAACTCGAAGCTCAGCCGCTGCGGGTCGGCCACCTGGGCCGCCGGCGCCAGCCGCGACAGGCAGGCGGCGGAGGGAAAGCCCTTGGCCTTGGTCCAGGGCTGCCCCTTGCTCTTGGCCGCCGATTGCACATCGCGCGCCGTCATGTCCAGGCCGATGCCGTAGCCGGCCACATGGCCGAGCGCTTCGGACTCCGCAATGTCGCGGCCGCCCTTGCCGATCAGCAGCACCAGTTCGCACTCGTGGTGAACGTCGCGGGAATAGTCGGGCAAACGCAGGGGCTCGCCCTCTCCGGCCAGCGCCGACGTCGGTTTCAGGAACACCAGCGGCTCGTCCTCCAGCGGGTTGTTCAATTCCGCCGCATGGGCGGCGTAATTGCGCCCGATGCAGAAGATATTGCCCACCGCGACCTCCTGATCACCCAAGCGCGCCTTGAATGCCGTCATGACCATCCTTTCCCGTTCTGTTCAACGCCAAGCTTACCAGCTCGCGATTATCCCATAATTTCCACCCCCCCGGCATGCCAGGCCGAAAGGACAGCTAGGCAGATTGTGCACTGCGGCAACAAGATGCGGCTTTCGACGCGCCTTATCGTCCTCCTCCCGGTGAAAATGTCATGCAACCCTGTTACAGTCATGGCGTACCTTGCGACCGCACACTTTGTTACACGGTCCAATGCAGGAAAGCTTCGATAACGCTTCGGCACGTTTCAGGAGACAGCTTTGACCCAAGAAAGTACAAACCCGCTGGATAGTTTCTTCGCCAGCCTATCCGAGGCCAACCAACAATGGATGCAGCAGTTCGTCAACAACCTGCCGCTGCCGCCGCAACCTGGAAATGCTGAACTGCCGCTGGCCAACGCCTGGGGCGCCATGCTCAGCAACGCCGGCCAGCTGTTCGCCTGGCAAAGCAGCTTGTATCAGCAGCAGATGAATCTGTGGTCGCAATTCCTGGGCCAGGCACCCGCCAACGGCGACGCCTCGGCGAAAAAGGGCGATCGCCGCTTCGCCTCGCCGGAATGGGATGAACACCCGTTCTACCATTTCCTCAAGCAAGGCTATCTGCTCACCAGCAAATGGATGACCGAGCTGGTGGACAACGCCCAGCTGGAGGAAGAAGCCAAGGACAAGCTGGCCTTCGCCACCCGCCAATACCTGGACGCGGTCTCCCCCAGCAACTTCATGCTGACCAACCCGGACGTGATGAAACGGGCAATAGAGACCAAGGGCGAAAGCCTGGTCGACGGCATGAAGAACATGCTGGAGGATTTCCAGAAGGGCCATATCTCGATGTCGGACGAGAGCCAGTTCGAGATCGGCAAAAACATCGTGGTCACCCCGGGCGAGGTGGTGTTCCGCAATGAATTGATCGAACTGATCCAGTACACCCCCACCACCGGCCAGGTCTATGAAAAACCGCTGCTGATCGTGCCCCCCTGCATCAACAAGTACTACTTGATGGATTTGCAGCCGGACAACTCCATGGTCCGTCACTTCGTCGCCCAGGGTTACCGCGTATTCCTGATCAGCTGGCGCTCGGCGGAACCGGAGATGAAGCACTTCACCTGGGAAAGCTATATCGAGAAAGGCGTGATCGCCGCGGCGGAAACCGTGCGCAAGATCAGCAAGCAGGACAGCATGAACGCGCTGGGCTTCTGTGTCGGCGGCGTGATCCTGACCACCACCCAGTGCGTGCTGCAGGCGCGCGGACTCAAATACTTCGATTCCACCACCTTCATGACCTCGCTGATAGATCACGCCGAACCGGGCGAGATCTCCTACTTCATCGACGAGAATCTGGTGGCCAGCCGCGAAGCCAAGATCGCCGCCGGCGGCATCATCAGCGGCAAGGAGATAGGCCGCACCTTCGCCAGCCTGCGCGCCAACGATCTGGTGTGGAACTACGTGGTCAACAACTATCTGCTGGGCAAGACGCCGGCGCCGTTCGACCTGCTCTACTGGAACAACGACGCGGTGGACCTGCCGCTGCCGATGCACACCTTCATGCTGCGCCAGTTCTACATGAACAACGCGCTGACCAAGCCGGGTTCCATCACCCTGTGCGGCGTGCCCATCGACGTTTCCAAGATCGACATCCCTGTCTACATCTTCGCCGCGCGCGAAGATCACATCGTGTTGTGGAGCTCCGCCTACTCCGGCATCCACTACCTGACCGGCGCGCCGTCGCGGCGCTTCGTGCTGGGCGCCTCCGGCCATATCGCCGGTTCGATCAACCCGGTGACCAAGGACAAGCGCAATTACTGGGTCAACGACAAGCTGCCCCAGCACGCGGACGCCTGGCTGGAAACCGCGGAAAGCCGCCCCGGCAGCTGGTGGAAGGACTGGGACGCCTGGCTGGCCCCTCAATCCGGCAAGAAAGTCGCCGCGCCCAAGAGCCTGGGCAGCAAAGACTTCCCGCCGCTGCAAGCGGCGCCGGGCAGCTATGTGTTGGCCAAGGCCATGCCCAGCGTGGTGGCCAGCCTGCAATAAGAACCTGTTTACGATCCGCTGCGCGTCGGCGGGATGGATAGACATGGGCATTGAAACCGAGCTCAAAATGCTCATGTACCACGTGCACATTCCGCTTTTTCGCTCGTTTTCGCCTTGTCTCGCCTTAGCTCGCGAGATCATAAACAGGCTCTAAGAAAAACTGTTCAAAGTCTGCCGCGCCTCGGCGGGATAGTTGGGCAAGGGCGTTGAAAGCCGCTTCGAAACGCTTTAGCGGCTTCCCCGCCCCGCCGCCGGCGCGCTGGCCGACACACCGACCTTCGCGGTCACATTGAAGAGAGAGACGGAGAAAAACATGGAAGTCGTGATTGTCGCAGCAACCCGCACCGCCATCGGCAGTTTCGGCGGCGCGCTGGCCAAGATCCCGGCCCCGGAACTGGGCGCCACCGTCATCAAATCCCTGCTGGCCAAAACCGGCCTGAAACCGGAAGACGTCAGTGAAGTCATTCTCGGCCAGGTGCTGACCGCCGGCAGCGGCCAGAACCCGGCGCGCCAGGCGCTGATCAAGGCCGGCCTGCCGGTCACCACCCCGGCCACCACCCTCAACGTGGTCTGCGGCTCCGGCCTGCGCGCCGTGCACCTGGGCGCCCAGGCCATCGCCAACGGCGACGCCGACATCGTCATCGCCGGCGGCCAGGAAAGCATGTCCCTGTCGCCGCACATCCTGCCCGGCTCGCGCGACGGCTTCCGCATGGGCAACGCCCAGCTGATCGACACCATGGTCAACGACGGCCTGACCGACGCCTACAACGCCTACCACATGGGCATCACCGCTGAAAACGTGGCGGAAAAGTACGGCATCGGCCGCGAAGAGCAGGACGCGCTGGCGCTGGCCTCGCAGCAACGCGCCGCCGCCGCTCAGAAAGCCGGCAAGTTCAAGGACGAAATCACCCCGGTGCTGGTGCCGCAGCGCAAGGGCGATCCGCTGGCCTTCGACAACGACGAGTTCATCAAGCACGACGCCAGCGCCGAAGGCCTGGCCAAGCTGCGCGCCGCCTTCAAGAAGGAAGGCACCGTCACCGCCGGCAACGCTTCCGGCATCAATGACGGCGCCGCCGCGGTGCTGCTGATGTCGGCCCAAAAGGCGGACCAGCTGGGCCTGAAGCCGCTGGCCGCGATCAAGGGCTACGCGCTGACCGGCTGCGCGCCGGAAATCATGGGCATAGGCCCGGTGGCCGCCACCCGCAAGGCGCTGGACAAGGCCGGCTGGACCGTGGAAGAGCTGGATCTGGTGGAAGCCAACGAAGCCTTCGCCGCCCAGGCGCTGGGCGTGGCGCGCGAACTGGGCTGGGGCCCGGACAAGGTCAACGTCAACGGCGGCGCCATCGCGCTGGGCCACCCGATTGGCGCTTCCGGCTGCCGCGTGCTGGTCACCCTGCTGCATGAAATGCAGCGCCGCGACGCCAAGAAGGGCCTGGCCACGCTGTGCATAGGCGGCGGCATGGGCGTGGCGCTGGCGGTGGAACGGCGCTAAAACCGGTACCCGTCAATCACAAAACCCACCGGCTCCGGCCGGTGGGTTTTGTTTTGGCCGCGCCCTCCGCGGCTAGCCCGAGCGCCCGTTGTCGCCGTGCTGGCGCAGAAAGTCCATGTTCAACTCCAGCGGCACGCCCAGCCACATGGCGAAGTCGCTGTGGTCCTCGACATCGTCGCCGGTCAGCGGATGCAGCAGCACGCTCAGCCCTTCCCTGTTCAGCATCAGCCACGGCACGATCTCGCCGAACAAGGCCGGCGCGAAGGCGATCTGATACGCGCCCACCGGATGCGGCCCGTAAGCCTGCTCTCGCCAGCGCCCCAATTCCACGGCGAAGCGCTGCGCCACCACCTCGCGCAGCCGCCGCGCCGCGGCTTGCTGCGCCGCGTCGAAATACACATGGGCGTGATAGCCCGTCGCCTCGATGGCCTGTTGCATCGCCTGTCCCCCGCCCCCGCCGCGTTCACGGCGGCCGGCCCCGAATAAAGCCGGTAAAGCTATCGTCTCCGCCGAAAAAAATCAACAAGCATATTTTGGCCGCGCGCGCCTGCCCTTGATCCGCATTCAATCCGCGCCAAACAAAAACCTCCTGGCCGCAAAGGCAGGAGGTTTGGGCGATTGGCCGGCCCGCTGGCCGGCGTAGACGGTCGGATGGACCGTGAAGGGAAACAGCGCACGGATCAAAACCAGCGAGGCGCTCAGCACATCAAGGCAGCCGCATCGCCGCGGCGCTCGCCTTAGTGAGGGACAATGATGGGCGCCCCGTCCGGCCCATGCTTCTTCTGATGTTTGGCCGCCCGCTTCTCCTTGGGCGTCATCAACGGCTGTTTTTTGGCTTCCTTGCTGCTGTGTCTTGATTTACTCATGATCAGCTCCTTGGCGTGCATCGGCGGTGCCAATGCCGGCTCCAGTATAGACCTCATCCGGGCTTGCCATGGCGATAAAATACCCACCCGGGCGTCAAGGCCAGAGCGGCGGTTCCAATCGCCTTTTAAATGGTTCAATCTATACTTACACCTGAAACAAAGTCGCCGCCAAGGCCGGGATCGCCACGGCGAAACCCTCCGGCCCCAGTTGGCGAAAATGCTGCTGCGTCGCGCTAATAAAATCCTGGATGAAAGCGGGTTTTTCCCGACCATGTTTATCCTGCACGATCAGCGTGGGCGCGGGACTGAAATCGGCGAACGGTCTTCGTATCAACGCAGGTCCGTCCCGAGTGGCGCTGCCGGACGGGCACATATTCAGGATGGAACAGCCGAATCCCGCGGAAACCGCCGCGCGCACGGTTTCATAAGAGCGCGTCCTGAAGCGCACATGAGGCTGACAAGGCGATATGGCGAACAAGGCCAGCAAATACGCCGCCGTCTGCGGCAAATCCAACAATACCAGCGGCCGCAGCGCTAAATCAGCCAAGGAAACCGACTCTTGTTCCGCCAGCGGGTCTTGTCTCGACAGCAAGGCATGACAGGGCACTTTGCAGATACGGCTGACCTCCTCGTCCAAGTGAAAGCCGATATCGTAGGTCACGATCAAATCCACCTCGTCGGCCGCCAGCCAGCCGCGCAATTGCGACTGATCTCCTTCCCGCAGTTGGATGTCGACTTCGCCCTGGCCCTGTATATAGCGCTTCAGCACATCCGGCATGAATAAAGCGCCAAACGGCTCAAAACAGCCAATCCGCAATTGCACGGCGCCCGGCCGCGTCAGATTGGCGATGCTGCGATTAAACGTCGACTTCGCCTCCAACATATCCTGCGCCGCCAGCATGAATTGCTTGCCCGCCGGGGTGATTTTTACGCCTCGCGCCGGGCGGCGTTCAAAAATCCGAAATCCGATTTGGTGTTCCACATGAATGATGGCGCTCAACAAGGCGGATTTGGAAATCGGTATCGACTCCGCCGCCGCCGCGATGCTGCCCGTCAACGCCACCTCATAGACATAACGGATTTGTCTAATCGAAATATTCATGGCCCCGCCCCCTCGCCGGCATTGAGCAGCTTGTTAAAAGTCCGCCGCGCTTCAGCGATACGGCCTTGAAAACAGCTTGAGAATGCTCATGCACCGTATGACCATTCCGCTTCTTCAGCCGCAACGCTTTGTCTCGCTCTCGCTCGCAAGACTTTGAACAGGCTCTTACACATAAAAACAGCGCAACTTGCCGCGAAAAATGCGTTTTTCCGCGCCGCCCCGTTTGCTTACCATCATCGCCAGGCAACACCACCGCCCAGTCATGCCATTGCGGCCACGCCGCTCCTTGCCTTGGAGCTGAGTATGTCATCTATTTCTACAAATCCGCTGGCGGACGCGTCCCCGCTCTGCCGGCTGAACGTGCAAACCATGACCGCCCGCTACGCCGCGGCAAGCCTTTCTCCGCTTGAAGTCGCGGACGCGGCGCTGGCCAGGGCCTCGGCGGTCCAAGACCGATACAACGCCTTCGCTTCCATCGACCGCGCCGGCGCGCTCGCCGCCGCCGCCGCGGCCGATGAGCGTTGGCGGCGGGGCCGTCCCTTGTCGCCCATCGATGGCGTGCCGGTCACGATCAAGGACATCGTCCAGGTGCAAGGCTGGAGCGTGCGCTATGGCAGCCACAGCAGCAGCGCGGCGGTTTGCGACAGCGACGCGCCGTCGGTGGCTCGCTTGCGCGCCGCCGGCGCCGTCTTGCTGGGCATGACGACAACGCCGGAATTCGGCTGGAAAGCCGTCACCGATAATCCGCTGCATGGGATTACGCGCAATCCGTGGCGGCCTGAGCTGACGCCGGGCGGCTCTTCCGGCGGCGCGGCCGCGGCGGCCGCCGCCGGCGCGGGCGTATTGCACCTGGGAACGGACGGCGGCGGCTCCATTCGTATCCCGGCGGCCTTCTGCGGCCTGGTCGGACACAAGCCGAGCTTTGGCCGGGTGCCCGCCTATCCCGGCAGCGCCTTCGGCACCCTGGCGCATCTTGGTCCGATCGCGCGCTGCGTCGGCGACGTCAGCGCCATGCTGGACGCGATGAGCGGCCGCGACCTGCGCGACTGGCATCAGCCCATCGGCAACCCGCCCTCCTTCCCGCCCTTGGCGCTCAGCCGGGCCAGGGTGGCGTACTGGTCCACCCCGGCCTGCGGCCAGCTGCGGCCGGAAGTGGCCGCGGTCATGGAACAGGCCTTGAGTCTGCTGCGCTCCTTGGGGGTGGAGATCCAGCCATTCGAGCTCCCCGATATCGATCTGCTCGATGTTTTCCAAAAGCACTGGTTCAGCGGCGCGGCCAACCGGCTGTCCAGGATGGCGCCGGCCCTGCGCGGACAACTGGACCCGGGCTTTGTCGAGATAGCCGAACGCGGCCTGGCCCTGAGCGCGGCGGACTTGGTCGCGGCACAGACCCGGCGCGCCGAGTTTGGCGCCTTCATGGACCAGACGATGAGCCGGTTCGATCTGCTGCTGGCGCCGGCCACTCCCTTGGCGGCCTTCCCCATCGCCTCGCGACAGCCGGCCGGCGATGGCGCGGCCTGGACGGAGTGGGCGGGCTTCAGCTTCCCGCTCAATCTGAGCCAGCATCCCGCCTGCGTCGTCCCCTGCGGCCTGACTCCGGACGGCAGACCGCTTGGGCTGCAATTCATCGGCGCGCGCGGGGCGGACCGGCAATTGCTGTCGCTGGCCGGCCAGTTTGAAGCGCTGGGCGCCTTTCCCCATCTATTAGACTCAGGAGCCGACGATGAGCGCTGACCCCCTATCCGCCGCCGACTGGCACGCCCTGGCCAAGGAGCCGCCCTTGGAACTGGGGCTGTTCATTGACGGGGACTTTCGCCAGGCGCGTTCCGGCCGGCGCTTCGCCAGCGTCAATCCCAGCAATGACCAAATCCTGGCCGAGCTGCCCAGCGCCGATAGCCAGGATGTGGATCTCGCCGTCAATTCCGCGCGGCGCGCGTTTCAATCCGGCGCCTGGTCCAGACGGCCGCCGCGGGAGCGTATGGCCGTGCTCAATCGGCTCGCCGATTTGATCGAACGACATCAGCGCACCTTCGCCTTGCTGGACTGCCTGGACATGGGCAAGCCGATCAGCGACATGCTGACGGTGGACCTGCCCCTGAGCGTGCAATGCCTGCGCTTTACCGCGGAATCCATCGACAAGGTGCAGGGCACGGTGGGCGCAACCGCCCACCACATCCATAGCTTTGTGCTGCGTCAGCCCTTGGGCGTGGTGGCCTGCGTGGTGCCCTGGAATTACCCCCTGCTGATGAGCTGCTGGAAGATCGCGCCCGCGCTGGCGGCCGGCAACTCCGTGGTGCTCAAGCCGGCGGAGGAGTCTCCGCTCAGCGCTTTATGGCTGGCCAAGCTCTTCGTCGAGGCCGGCGGCCCGCCCGGGGTATTCAATGTGCTGACCGGCGATGGGCCTGGCTGCGGCCGGCCGCTGGCCTTGCATCGGGATGTCGACAAGATAGCCTTCACCGGTTCGGTGGAAGTGGGCAAGCTGATGCTGGGCTACGCGGGCCAGTCCAATATGAAGCAACTGTCCTTGGAGTGCGGCGGCAAGTCCCCCCATGTGATTCTGGCCGATGTCCAGGACCTGGAGGCCGCCGCGCGCTGGGCCGCCATGGGCGTATTCGGCAATCAAGGCCAGGTATGCTGCGCCGGCTCCCGCCTGTTGGTGGAGCAAAGCATTCTTCCCGATTTCCTCGACGCCTTCCTAAGCGCCGCGCGCAGCCATCACCTCCCGGGAGACCCGCTGGACCCGGCCACCAGCATGGGCCCGCTGGTGAGCCGCGGCCAGCAGCGGCGCGTGCTGGATTACATCGCGCTGGGCCGGCAAGCCGGCGCGCAATGCCTGTTGGGCGGCGACGCCCCGCGCCACCTGGAACATGGCGCCTACGTCAACCCCACGGTGTTCGCCGGCGTGGACAACGGCATGCGCATCGCGCGGGAAGAGATCTTTGGCCCGGTGGCCTGCGTGCTGCCGGTATCCGGCTTGGACCAGGCCATCGCCATCGCCAATGACAGCCGCTTTGGCCTGGCGGCGGGCATCTGGACCCAAAACCTCAACCATGCGCATCGCTTCGCGCTCGAGGTCGAAGCCGGCATGGTCTACGTCAACAGCTATATGGACGGCGATATGCAACTGCCGTTCGGCGGCTGGAAAGAGTCCGGCAATGGCCGCGACAAATGCTTTGACGCGTTGCTGGCCTACACCCAGACCAAGGGGGTGTGGATGACGCTGAATCAGGAGCAGTAGGACAGCAGAACGCCGGCCATCGAAACCAACCGGCGCCGCATCGTAAAACCGAGGAGAGAACATCATGAGCAGCACGGCCAATCGCCATCCCACCGGCCATCTCTTGTACCCCTTCGCCAATGCCAGCCATATTGCCGCGCATCCGCCGTTGCGGATCGATCGCGCTTCGGGTTGCCATGTCTTCGATCAAACCGGGAAACGCTATCTTGATGGGCAAGGCGGCTTGTGGAATGTGAACGTCGGGCACGACCATCCGGAAATCAAGGAGGCGATCACCCAACAATTGAACCAGCTGGGTTTTTATTCGATTTTTGGCGGCACCACCACGCAGCCGGCCCAGGCGCTGGCCGAACGCTTATGCCGGATGACGGAGCCGGAAGGCATGAGCGCCGCCTTTTTCTCCTCCGGCGGCTCGGAAGCCAATGAGGCGGCGTTTAAACTGGCCCGCCAGTACTGGCGGCAAAGCGGCGAGCCGGAGCGCCATAAAATCATCTCGCTGAAGCAGGCTTACCACGGCGTCACCCTGGGAGCCTTGTCGGCGAACGGCAGCACCGCTTATCGCCAGGCTTACGAGCCCTTACTGGCGGGCTTCAGCCAAGTGGACACCCCCCATCTATACCGCAACCCCTACACCGACGATTCAGACACCCTAGGCCGCTTATGCGCGCAATTGCTGGAGCGGGAAATCCTGCATCAGGGCCCCGGCAGCGTGGCGGCCTTCATTGCCGAACCGGTGCAAGGCGCCGGCGGCGTCATCGTCCCGCCCGCCAATTACTGGCCCTTGGTGCGCGAGGTGTGCGACCGCCATCGCGTGCTCCTGATCGCGGACGAAGTGGTCACCGGTTTCGGCCGCATTGGCAAGCTGTTCGGCAGCCGGCATTGGGGGGTGAAGCCGGACATCATGGTATTCGCCAAAGGGATTAACAGCGGCTACATCCCGCTGGGCGCGACTTTGATCAACCAGCGGGTGGAGTCGGCGTTTCACTCCAGCGACGCCCGCCAGTTCAGCCCAACCGCCTTCTATCACGGCAACACCTATGCCGGCCATCCGCTGGCCTGCGCGGCGGCGCTGGCTAATCTGGAGATCATCGAAAGGGACAAGCTGACGGCAAACGCGGCCAAGGTGGGCGGTCATTTATTGCAGCGCCTGACAAGGATAAAGAGCACGCATCCCCATATGGGCGATGTCCGCGGCCTGGGCCTGATGATAGGCGTGGAACTGGTGGCCGACCCCGTCGGCAAACAGCCTTTTGATCTGGATCTGGGCTTCGGCGCCTATATCTCCGACTACTGCCGTCAACATGGGGTGTTGATACGCAATCTGGCGGACACCTTCATCATTTCGCCGCCGTTGACCCTGAGCCTGGAGCAGGCCGACCTCATCGCGGACACTTTCGAGCAAGCCGTCGAGGCCGCGGAGAAAGCCTTGCTACGATAAGCGCCATGGATAGCAAGCGGCTTGAATCGACAACAATAGCCGGTCCCAAGAGACGGTTAACGACACGCAGCGGACTTTGGACAGGCGCCAAAGCGCTGACCGACAATAGAGGAGCATCATGATGCCAGGATCCCCCCCGTTCCCCATGACGGCGCCCGCGCAGCCCCTGCCCTACGCCGGATCGCTGCGCCGAGTCTTATCGCTGCCGGCGCTGACCTTGTTTGGTCTGGTCTATATGGTGCCCTTGACCGTATTCACTACCTATGGCGTGGTCACTCAAGTCACCGGCGGCCGCACCGCTTTGGCTTATCTGCTCACCTTGCTGTCCATTTTTTTCACCGCGCTGTCTTACAGCCGCATGGTCGGCCGTTACCCGGTTGCAGGCTCGGCCTATTCTTACGCCCGTAAAAGCTTTGGTCCGATGGCGGGCTTTCTGGCCGGCTGGTCTTTATTGCTCGATTACCTATTTTTACCGATGATCAATTATCTGGTGATCGGCATCTACCTGCATCAAAGCTTTCCTCAAGTGCCGGCCTGGGGCTTTATCGTGACCATGATCGCGCTGGTCACGGTGTTTAATGTGCTGGGCATTCAATCGGTGTCGCGTTTCGGCAATGTGCTGGTGGCCGCTCAACTCGTCTTTGTTCTGGTGTTTGTCGCGCTGGCCGCCCGGCAGATCATGACTCAGACCAGCGTGGATCTGCTGGCCCCGTGGCAGGGGGACGGCAGCGCCATCGGCATGGCTCCGGTGCTGGCCGGCGCGGCCATTCTGTGTTTGTCCTTTCTGGGCTTTGACGCGGTGTCCACTTTGGCGGAAGAGGCGCGGGAACCGCATCGCGACATCCCGCGGGCTATCATCATCACGACAATAGGAGCGGGGCTGCTGTTCATCCTGCTGGCGGCCATCAGCCAGCTGGCTTTCCCCGGCAGCCGGTTCCAGCATGCGGACTCCGCCGCCAATGAGGTGATGCAGCGCATCGCCGGCCCCTATTTCGTCAGTTTTTTCACCGCCAGCTATGTGGCCGGGGCTTTTGGATCGGCGCTGGCCTCCCAAGCCTCGGTCTCGCGCATTCTGTACAGCATGGGCAGGGATCGCGTCTTGCCGCACCGGGTCTTCGCCGGCCTGTCGCAACGCTTCAACACCCCGATCTGGTCGATACTGGTGGTATCCCTTTGTTCCCTGCTGGCGCTGGTGATGGATTTGGCCACCCTGGCCTCCCTGATCAGTTTCGGCGCGCTGGTGGCGTTCTCGGTGGTGAATCTGGCGGTGATCAAAACCTATCTGCTGGACGGCAAGCCGCATCCGTTCAGCTCCTGGCTGCGTTATGGCTTGCCGGCGGCGATTGGATTTGCCCTGACGCTATGGCTATGGACCAGCCTATCGGCGCTCACCCTGCAAATCGGCCTGGCCTGGCTCGCCGCGGGCGTGGCGTATCTGTTGTGCCTGACGCGCGGCCTGCGCAAAGCCGTGCCCACGGTTCAATTCGACGACAGCGGGTCTTGAACGGGGGCGGGCGTCCCGCGCCCGCGCCTCCAGCCAAAATGACATGGCAATCATCAGCTATGCTCATACTCTTGCGCCCCGGTTTCATTAGCCACAGAATGCATGGCATACATCCCCCGGAGCCGGCATGAACACCCTCGCAACCCCGCAATTGGACACCATTCCGCAACGCATCGCCTCCTTGCGCGCCGCCATGAAGAACGCCGGCGTCGACGCCTGTCTGGTGCCTTCCTCGGACCCGCATCTGTCGGAATACCTGCCGGCGCGCTGGCAGGCTCGCCAATGGCTGTCCGGCTTCACCGGCTCCATGGGCACGCTGATCGTCACCCGCGACTTCGCCGGCGTCTGGGCCGACAGCCGCTACTGGGTGCAGGCCGAGGCCGAATTGGCCGGCAGCGGCATCCAGCTGGTCAAAATCGTCAGCGCCGCCAGCGCCGACCACCTGGGCTGGATCGCCAAGACCCTGAGCGCCGGCCAAACGCTGGCGGTGGACGGCGACTCGCTGGGCCTGGCCGCGGCCAAGGCGCTGCAAGCCGCGCTGGAACAGGCCGGCGCCCGGCTGCGCACCGATCTGGACCTGATAGACGCCATCGACCCGCAGCGCCCGCCGCTGCCGGACGCGCCGGTCTATCAACATGAATCGGCCTTCGCGCCGCAAAGCCGCGCCGACAAGCTGGCGCGCTTGCGCGCCGCCATGGACGAGGCCGGCGCCGACTGGCACTTCCTGTCCACGCTGGACGACATCGCCTGGAGCTTCAATCTGCGCGGCAGCGACGTCAACTACAATCCGGTCTTCATCAGCCACGCGCTGCTGAGCCGTCGGCAGGCCACCCTCTTCGTCGGCGAAGGCAAGGTTTCCGCCGAGCTGCGCGCCCAACTGGCGGCCGACGGCGTCGAAGTTCAGCCCTACGCCCATACCAAGCCGGCGCTCGCCGCCTTGCCGGCCGGCGCCAGCCTGCTGCTGGACCCGCGCCGCGTGACCCTGGGCCTGCGCCAGGCGGTCAACCCGGCCGCCCGCGTGATCGAGGCGATCAATCCCAGCACCCTGTTCAAGTCCTGCAAGACGGAGGAAGAGGCCGCCCACATCCGCGGCGCAATGGAACAGGACGGCGCGGCCCTGTGCGAGTTCTTCGCCTGGTTTGAAGGCGAGGTCAACCGCAGCCGCGTCACCGAGCTGACCATAGACAAAGAAATCACCGCCGCGCGCGCGCGCCGACCCGGCTTCGTGTCGCCCAGCTTCGGCACCATCGCCGGCTTCAACGCCAACGGCGCGCTGCCGCACTACCACGCTACCGAAGCCGCCCACAGCGAGATCAAGGGCGACGGACTGCTGCTGATAGACTCCGGCGGCCAATACCTGGGCGGCACCACCGACATCACCCGCGTAGTGGCGGTCGGCGCGCCGTCCGCCGAGCAGAAGCGCGACTTCACCCTGGTGCTGAAAGGCACCATAGGCCTGTCCATGGCCCATTTCCCGCGCGGCACCCTGTCGCCGATGCTGGACGCGCTGGCGCGCGCGCCGCTGTGGCAGCAGGACATCGACTTCGGCCACGGCACCGGCCACGGCGTCGGCTATTTCCTCAATGTGCACGAAGGCCCGCAGAGCATTTCCCGCGCGGTGCCGGACGCCAATATGGCGATGCAGGAAGGCATGGTCACCTCGATCGAGCCCGGCGTCTACCGCCCAGGCCGCTGGGGCGTGCGCATCGAGAACCTGGTGCTGAACGTGGCCTCGTCGCAGAACGAATTCGGCGACTTCCTGCGCTTCGAAACCCTGACCCTGTGCCCCATCGACACCCGCTGCCTGGACTTCAACCTGCTGTCCCGCGCCGAGGTGGACTGGCTGAACCAGTACCACGCCGGGGTGCGCGCGCGCTTGCTGCCGCTGGTGGACGGCGCGGCGCGCGAATGGCTGCTGGCCAATACCGAAACCATTTAAACCCCTCCCCGCCCGGGCGCTGCCGCGCCCGGGCCACGTTCATGCTCGATCGACTCAACGACCTACGCCTCTTCCTCGACGCCGCCCAGCTGGGCAGCTTCTCCGCCGCCGGCCGCAAGCAAGGCCTGTCCCCCGCCGCCGCCAGCGCCTGCATCCAGCGGCTGGAGGCCGCGCTGGACAGCCGGCTATTCCAGCGCACCACCCGCCAGCTGCGGCTGACCGAGGCCGGCGAAGTCTTCCGCGACCACTGCCAGCGCGCGCTGGACACCCTTCAGCAAGGCCAGGACCGGCTGCAGCGCGAGCAGCGCGAACTCAGCGGCCTGATCCGGCTGTCGGCGCCGTCGGACCTGGGCCGCCACGCCTTGCTGGACTGCCTGGACGAATTCCGCCGCCTGCACCCGGCGGTGCATTTCGCCTTGCAGCTGGACGACACCCCGGCCGATTTGATCGGCGAGGACATCGACATCGCCATCCGCTACGGCCAGCCGGCGGACAGCAGCCTGATCGCGCGCGAACTGGCCGCCAGCCGCCGCGTGGTTTGCGCCGCGCCGGCGCTGCTGGCGCGCACCGGCATGCCCAGCCATCCGCGGCAGCTGGCCGAGCTGCCGACGCTGACCCTGGTCACCGGCGACGGCCCGATGCACGAGTGGCCTTACCGCGAGCACGGCCAGCGCCGCGCGCTGCGGCTGGAGCGCGCGCAGCAGAGCAACGACGGCGAGGTGATCCGCCGCTGGGCGCTGCAAGGCCAGGGCTTCGCCTACAAATCGCTGCTGGACATCGCCGACGATCTGCGCCAGGGCCGCCTGCTCACGGTGCTGGACGAATACTTCACCGACAGCGCGCCGCTGCACCTGCTCTACCCCGGCCAGCGCGGCCAGCCGCTGCGCATTCGTCGGCTGATCGATTTCCTGCGCGAGCGGCTGTCGACGCTGCCGGCCACCGCCCTGCTGCCGGAGGCCGGCGCCCAATTGTAAGAACCTGTTTACGATCTGCTGCGCGTCGGCGATACGGCGTTGAAAACGCTTTCAGAATGCTCATGTAACACCTGTACATTCCGCTTCTTCAACCGTTTTCGCCTTGTCTCGCCTTAGCTCGCGAGATCGTAAACAGGCTCTAAGAAAACCGCGGCGCGGCCAATGGCCGTCCCGCGGTTGTGGAACGCGACTCAAGACCCAAGGCTCTCAGTCCGCCGGCACCTTGTCCGCCTGCAAGGCGTAGCGCGCGATCTCGTCCTTGCGCATGAAGGCGACGCCGGCATGGCTCTGCGCATAGCGGATGAACTGCTCCAGCGCCTTGACCCGCGCCGGCGAGCCGGAAATGCGGTCGTGGGTGCTGATCGACATCATCCGCCGCCGCGAACCCGCCTCGGCGTAGAGCACGTCGAACTCAGCCTTCAGATCCGACAGATAAGCCTCATTGCTCAGCGCCGGCGAATCGAAACGCACGATGTCGTTGTTGCGCAAGGTATAGGGCACCACCACGAACGGCTTGCCCTTGACCGCCACCGTGAACGGCTCGTCGCGGCTGACGTTGTCGATGTGATAGAGAAAGCCCAGTTGCTGCAGAATGCTCAGGGTATTGGGCGTGCCGCGCAGCCAGAAGGCGTTGAAGCCCACCGGCCGCGTGCCGGTGGCGCGCTCGATGCTGGCGATATTGGCGCTGTAGGCCGCCAGTTCCTGCTCCGGCGTCATCGGGTATTGCGGCTCCCAGGTTTGGCCGTGCGCCGCCGCCTCGTGGCCGCGCGCCACGATCTCGCGCGCCAGCCGCGGGCTGCGGTCCACCGCCTGCCCCACCATGTGCGAAGTCACCTTGACCCCGGTGCGGTCCCACAAGTCCAGCAGCCGCGGAATGCCCTCCTTCACGCCGTAGTCGTACCAGCTTTGCATCGGCAGATCCGCGTACTTGGGGTCCAGTGGCGGAAACGGCCCGCTGGCGCCGCGCTCCGGCTGCGCGCCGGCCTCGAACTGCATGGAAATCGAAATCGCCAGGCGGGCGCCGTTCGGCCAGAAGGCGCCGCCGCTTGTTGAAATTGCCGTCATTTTGCTTGCTCCTGTCGCCGCCAGCGCCGCGCCGTGCGCCAGCATCAGCGCGGTGCCGCCCGCGGCCGCGCCGGCCAGGAACTGGCGACGATTAATGGGTAGGGTATCGGACATCTCGAGTCCTCTCTCTTGGGCCAGGGCCTACAACAAGGCCCCGCCCTCCACGTCCAGCACCGCGCCGGAGATGAAGCCGTTGGCCATCGCCAGCAGATAGGCTTGCGCCAATTCCCGCGGCTGGCCGACGCGGCCGACGGGCAGGCCCTGGCCGATGCGCGCCAGCGTCGCCTGGCGCGCGACCGAGCCGGCCTCGCCCCATAGCTCGGTGTCCACCACGCCGGGGCTGACCACGTTGACGCGGCGCGGCGCCAGTTCCTTGGCCAGATTCTTGGCCGCCGCCTCCAGCGCGGCGTTGACCGTGCTTTTCAGCAGGCCGCCGCTGGAGAATTTGCGCGCCAGCAGGCCGGAGGTGAAGGTCACCGACGCCCGCTCCGTCAGATAGGGCAAGGCCTCGCGCACCGCCAGCAGGCTGCCGAACAGCTTGACGTCGAAAGTCTGCCGCAAGGCCTCCTCGCTCAACTCGGCCAAGGCCGGCGCGCCGACCCGGGCGCCGGCGGTCAGCACCAGATGATCGATGCGGCCGATGTCGGCGAAGGCCCGGGCCAATGCCCGGCTGTCCGTCATGTCCGCCTGGATGCCTTCGCGATCCGCCTCGGATTGGGCGCTGCGTCCCAGCACATAGACCCGCGCGCCGGCCGCCGCGGCCGCGTCCGCCACCGCCCGGCCGATGCCGGAGCCGCCGCCCAGCACCGCCACGGTCTGGCCGTGGAAAGCAAAATCCCCCGCGCTCATGGCTTCACCACGCCCAGTTGCTGCATCAGGGTCAGATTGTCTTCCAGATGCCAGTTCTCGGCGATGCGGCCGTTCTTGACGCGGTACAGGTCGAAGGCCTGGAACTCCACCGGCTGGCCCTGGCCTTGCACGTCGCCGAAGCGGCCGCTGAAATGGCCCTGGAAATGCAGGCGCAGCGCGACGCGGTCGCCGGCCAGCACCATGTCGGTGACGTCCACCTTCAAATCCGGCACCGCGGCGCGGAACTGGCGCGAGGCCTGCAAGGGCCCGGCCAAGCCCTGCTGACGGCCGGCGGGCAGGGTGCGGTCGATGAAGTCGGGGTCCAAGGCCAGTTCGGCGTAACGCGGATCGCCGCTGTTCCAGAACGCCGCGTAGCGCAGCGCGGCCAGCTTCACCGCCGCCGTGCTGCCGGCCGGACGGTCCGCCCACACCCGCGCCGGTTGCGGCAGGTTTTCCGCCGCGCCGGCGAAGGCCGCGGTCAAGGCCAGGCCGAAGCCCAGCGCCAAGGTCAAAGCTTTCATCATCGTCTCCCGATTGCGGCGCCGCCAACACGGCGACACCGGACCAGCGCATTGTGTCGCCGCCGAAGGGATTTGATAATTGGCTTTAAATTTGGATGATCTGCTTGTTCAATTTGAAAATAGGCGTAAAAAAAGGCGAAGCTCCAGCGCTTCGCCTTTCTCAAAGAACCTGTTTACGCAGGTTCTTAGAGCCTGTTCACAATCTCGCGAGCAAGAGCGAGACAAGGCGAAAACGAGCGAAAAAGCGGAATGTACAAGTGGTACATGAGCATTTTGAGCTTGTTTTCAACGCTGTATCGCCGCAGCGCAGTAGATCGTGAACAGGTTCTTAGCCGCCGGTGCCGCCCACGGTCAGGCCGCCGTCTATGCGCAGCGTGGGCTGGCCCACGCCCACCGGCACGCTCTGGCCTTCCTTGCCGCAGACGCCGACGCCCTGATCCAGCTGCAAATCATTGCCTATCATGCTGACGTAGTTGAGCACGTCCGGCCCGTTGCCTATCAGGGTGGCGCCCTTGACCGGATAGCTGAGCTTGCCGTTTTCGATGCGCCAGGCTTCCGACGCGGAGAATACGAACTTGCCGCTGGTGATGTCTACCTGGCCGCCGCCGAAATTGACCGCGTACAGGCCGTCCTTGACCGAGGCGATGATTTCCTGCGGATCGTGCTGACCGGCCAGCATATAGGTATTGGTCATCCGCGGCATCGGGATGTGGGCGTAGGACTCGCGGCGGCCGTTGCCGGTGGCGCCCACCTGCATCAGGCGCGAATTCATCGCGTCCTGCATATAGCCCTTGAGCACGCCGTCCTCGATCAGCACGGTGCGCTGAGTGGGATTGCCCTCGTCGTCTATCGCCAGCGAGCCGCGACGCTCTTCCATCACCCCGTCGTCCACCACCGTGACGCCCGGCGCCGCCACCCGCTGGCCGATCTTGCCGGAAAAGGCCGAAGTGCCCTTGCGGTTGAAATCGCCTTCCAGGCCATGGCCTATCGCCTCGTGCAAGAGCACGCCGGGCCAGCCCGGCCCCAGCACCACGGTCATCTGGCCCGCCGGCGCCGGCCGCGAATCCAGATTGGTCAGCGCCTGATGCACCGCCTGGCGCGCGTAGCGCTCCAGCACCTCGTCGTCGAAGTAGGCCAGGTCGAAGCGGCCGCCGCCGCCGCTGGATCCCTGCTCGCGGCGGCCGTTCTGCTCGGCGATCACCATCACCGACAGCCGCACCAGCGGCCGCACGTCGGCGGCGCGCACGCCGTCGTGGCGCGCCACGTAGACCACGTCGTATTCGCTGGCCATGCCGGCCATCACCTGGATCACCCGCGGGTCCTGCGCCCGCGCCATCCGCTCCACTTTTTCCAGCAAGGCCACCTTGGCCGCCGCCTCCAGGCTGTGGCAGGGGTCCAGCGCCGGGTACAGCGGCTTGGGCGCGCGCCGGGTCTGCGCGCCGGCGGAACCGTCCCCGCCCGCCTGACCGATGGCGCGCACCGCGTCGGCGGAGCGGCTCAGCGCTTCCAGGCTGATGGCGTCGGAATAGGCGAAGGCGGTCTTGTCGCCGGCCACCGCGCGCACGCCCACGCCTTGGTCAATGCTGAAACTGCCGGACTTGACGATGCCCTCTTCCAGGCTCCAGGCCTCGCTGCGGGTGTATTGAAAATAGAGATCGGCGTAGTCGATGGCGTGGTGGCGCATGCGCGCCAGCGTGGCTTCCAAAGCCGCCTCGTCCAGACCGTAAGGCTTGAGCAGCAGGCTGTCTGCCGCGGAGAAAGCATCTTGCATAGTGTCGGGTTCTTTCACGCGAGTACGCGGTGCGCCAGCGCCGGCAGGCGGGTGCGCACCGACTGGATCAATGTCGGGTCGATTTCGGCGAGGATCACGCCCTCGCCCTTGTCTATTTCGGCCAGCACGCGGCCCCAGGGATCGATGATCATCGAATGCCCGTGGGTCTTGCGGCCGTTGTCGTGTTCTCCGCCCTGCGCCGAGGCCAGCACATAGCTCTGATTCTCTATCGCGCGCGCGCGCAGCAAGGGCTCCCAATGCGCCTCGCCGGTGGTGGCGGTGAAGGCCGCCGGCAAAATCATCAGATCATAGGGCGACAACTGGCGGAACAGTTCAGGGAAACGCAGATCGTAGCAGATGCCGAAGGCCATCTCGGCGAAGCCCAGATCCGCCTTGACCGGCTGTTCGCCCGGACGGATGGTGTTGGATTCGCAATAAGTCTCGCCCAGGCCGGAGAAGCCGAACAAATGGATTTTGTCGTAGCGGGCGCGCACTTCGCCGTCCGGGTCGAACAGCAAGGTGGTGTTCAACACCCGCTGCGGTTCCGGGCTGCGCAAGGGCACGGTGCCGGCCGCCAGCCACACGCCGTTCTCCTGCGCCATCCGCGCCAGCGCGCTCTGGATGGGGCCGTCGCCGTAGGCTTCGCACACGGCCACCTTATCGGTTTCCTGCCGCCCCATCAGGCAAAAATACTCGGGCAAGACCACCAGCCGCGCGCCCTTGCCGGCGGCTTCCGCCACCCAATGCGCGGCGCGCTGCAAATTGGCGTCCACGTCGGAGCCGGACACCATTTGCACCGCCGCCGCCAGGAATTTTTGCTTCATGGTTTCCCCCCTTTGTTCTGCTGTATCGGACCGATCGCCGTGCGCACCACCTTGGGGTCGCGCAAGGAGCCGCTCACTTCGTAATCCACCGACAGGATGCGGCCCACCGGATCGCGCAGCACTTTCTGCGCCGCCAGCGTGGCGATGCCCACCACCGGATTGAGCAGGGCCGCCCCCGCCGCCAGCGCCACGCTTTCCGCCAGCCGCGGCACCACGTGCACTTTCAAGGCCTGGCTTTCCTTGCCCAGGTCCAGTTCTCCGGAAATCGTCACGTCCGCGCCCGGCCCCTTCATCTCCACCTTGGACGAAGTGAACAGACCGTTGCGCGCCTGCGCCTCGCCTTTCAGGCTGTCGAAGGCGAAGCCGTCGCTGAACACGTCGGTGAAGTCCAAACGAATGCGACGCGGCAACGATTGCAGGCTGAGCGCGCCCAGGAGCTTGACCACGCCCGGGTCCACCTTGGCGAAGCGTCCGTCCTTGAAGTCTAGCGCCAATTCGCCGGATACCTTGGCCAAATCCAGATCGCCCAGGCCGCCGGGCCAATTCAAGCGGCCGTTGAGCGTGCCCTGGCCATTGCGGAAAATCTCGCCCTGACCCAGCCGCGTCAGCAGCTTGCCGGCGTCGCCGACGAGCAATTCGAAGCGGGCGTCGACATTGCCGGCGCCGCGCGCGTCCGAACGCACCGTGGCCTTCAGCGTGCCGTCGTTGGTGGTCAGCCGCAAGGGCGCCATCTGCCAGACGCTGCCGTCGCGGCGCGCCTCCAGCTCCAGCCGGCCCACCGAGCGCCCCTGCAACACCAGTTCGCCGACACGCACCTTCATCTCCGGCAGCCGGCGGTTCAGCACCGAGGCTTCGCCGCCGGGCGCGGCCTTGGCCTCCGCCGCGCCCTCCTTCTTCTCCGCCGGCAGGCTCAAGGCCAGACGGCTGAGGTTGGCCTGCAACAGACCGTTGCCTTCCGGCCGATAGCTGGCGTCGCCGCTCATCTCATTGGAGCGCAGCTGTACGGTCCAGGCCTTGGACAACTCGCGGTTGCCCAAGCGGGCGTTGACCTTGTGCAGGCTCAGGCCCGGCAACACCAGTTCCGGCGTTTCCAGTTCCAGCTGCAAGGCCGGCAGGGCCGCAGGCTCTCCGCCGCCGCTGGACTGCGCGGCGCCGTCGGCCAGTTTCAGCCAATCGTCCAGCACCACCTTGGGCTGCGCCACCCGCACCGCCAGGCCGGACGCCGCCGGCTCGCCCGGCGCGCGGCCCACGCCCAGCGCGCCGGCCTGCAAATCGCCGTGTTCGTTCAAACGCAGGCGGCCGGCTATCATGCCGTCCAGACTGAAGTCCAGCCGCTGGGTCTGGACGCCGCGCATCTGCTGCGGCCGCAGCTGCAGTTGCAGCGGCAAGGCCGCGCCGGCGCTCTTGGCCAGCGGCGGCGGCAAATCGAAGGCGGTGCCCTGCAAGTCCGAACTCACCGCCAGGCTTTCCAAGCCCTGCTTGACGACGAACTGCGCGCGGTAGCCGGACTTGCCCGACACCTGCTCCGCCAGCGCCGGCAGATACTGCTTCAGCACTTGACGCGAATCGGCCTGGCCGGCCAGTTCGAAACGCATGCGCTTGTCTGCGCCGGTGTTGGCCTTCAACTGGAACGGACCGCCGAAGCCGACGAACTGCAGGCCCGGGCTGTCCACGCCGCGTTCGGTAAAGGTCAGCCGGCCGCGCGCCTTGCTCAGCGGCGGAATCGGCAGGGATTTGAAGCGCAGCGCGTTGTCGGCGAAGCGGATGTCGCCGCGCACCGTCACGCCCTGTTCGCCGGCCAGCGGTATCCCCAGTTTCAAATCCAGGCTGGCGTCGCCGCCGGCTTCGATCTGGCCGGTGAAACCGTCCAGCCAGCCGTCTACCGGGCTTTGCGTGGTGAAGGCCAGCATGCGCTGCAGACGGTCGGCCGCGCGGCCCTCCACCGTCAGCATGGGCACGTTGGCGCCCAGATTGTCTATCACCGCCTTGACGCCGCTCAGCGGCACGCCCACGGTGACGGCGCGGCGCGCGTTCACCTCCATCCGTTCGTTGCGGAACAGCAATTGGGCGTCGATGTCGTCGATGCGCGGCCAGCCGGACTGATAGCTGAGACGCGCGCGCTCCACCTCGGCCTCCACCAGGAACTCGCCGCCCTTGCCGCCCACGAAGGGGAACTGCTCCAGATCGCCGCGCAGCTTCATCGTCGCCTGGCGCAGCTGCCCGCCCTGCAAGGCCTGGCGCAGCCAGCGCAAAGTGTGCTCGCCCACCTCGTGCGGCAGATACTCCGCCACCCTGGCCGCCGGCACTCCGGCGATGCTGGCGCGCAGATCGGCTACGCCGGCCCCGGCGCCCTGATGCCGATAACTGCCTTGCAGGCTGCCGGACAAATCGGCGTTGGAGAAGGCGGCCTGGCGGAAGTCCAAGACCACCGCCTGCCCTTCCCGCCGCCAGCCCACGTCGGCGGTCAGCTTGTCGAAATTCAACGGCGCGACGAACACCGAGGGATAGCTGACCTGGGACTTGCCGGTGTCCAGCTGCAGGCGGCCGCCTTTTTCGTCGAAGCTGATCGCGCCGCTGACGCCGGACACGCCGGGCAGCTCCCCGAACGGCTGCCAGGCCAGCTTTTCAAAACGGGATTTGAGTTTGAAGGCCTTGGGCGCTTCCAGCGCGCCCTTCCAGCTGACGGTCAGGTCGCGCAGCGCGCCGCTGGGGGAAAAACGCGCGAACAGCGGGTTGCGGTCGGCGCCCAGCGCGTGGATGAAGGGGGTCAGGTGGCTGAGGTCCACATTGTCCAGCGTCAGTTGGCCGAAGCCTTGCTCGCCGTAACGCCACTCGCCGTCGATATTGGAATTGTCGAAAGCCAGGCCGCTGGCGCTGGCCAGGCTCAGCCGGCTGGCCTTGACCTTATAGCTGCCGCTGAGCTGACGCGTCAGCTGCAACTCGCCCTGCAGCCGCGGCAGCACCAGTTCGTGGGAATCCGGCGGCGTGTAGGCGGCGTCGTGGACGTTGACGCTGGCTTTCAAGGCGTCGATGGCGCCGTCGGAGAAGGACATCTCCACCGTGCCGCTGCCCTCGCCGCTGCGCAGCATGCCCAGTTGTTGCAGATAACGCGTCCACGACCCCACCTTGGCGCCGTCCAGCGCCACCTTGAGCGAGCCCGACCACTGCTGCCAGGCGGCAATGTCGTCGCCGCGCCAGGACGCCGTCAGATCGAAGCCCTTGCCCAAGGACGCCGCCGGCTGGCCGGACAGCTTCAGGCCGTGGCCGAACAGGCCGGCGCTCAGCTTGAGCTGGCCCTGGCTCAGGTCCAGCCGCGGCAGGCCCAGCAATTCATCCTGCCAGCTCAGCCGCGCGTCGCTGATCTCCAAGCTGGGCTGGCGCAGCAGCCAATTGCCCAGACCGCTGTCGGCGGAGCCGGAACTCAGATCGAAGCCGTTCAGATAGATCACGCCCTGGCGCGAGCGCAGCAGCTCCACCGTCGGGCCCTTGACCACCACGCTGGCCAGCCGCGGTTCCAGCGCCAGCAAGGAACGCCACGAAGGCTCCAGCGACACCTGGCGCAAGGTCAGCGCCTTGCCGTCCTGCGGATTGGCGATGGTGACGCCGCCCAGCTCGAAACGCGGCCCCACGGTCAGCCATTCGCCGGACAAGGCCGCCACCTGCACCGGCCGCCCCAGCGACTGGCTCAGATAACGCTCCAGCGGCTGGCGAAACTGGTTCAGATTGGGCAGCACCCAGAAAGTGAACGCGCAAAAAGCCGCCAGCAGCAGCGTCAAGGCGGCGGCGGCGGCCATTCCCAACAGCGCACAGGTCCGTTTCAGGACCTTGATCACATGGATATGGGACAGAACGGAGAAGAGCTTTTCCAAATGCGGCAAACCGTTACAATGTGGCCATCAAGAATTGACATGCCGTAGAGGCCTATTATGCCAGCAAACACGGCCGCTGCCATTGCCCGCAGCCGCGAGTTCTCTCACTATCTGCAGCGTCTGCTGACCGCCCGCCCCGAAGAATTGGAGCGGCTGCAAGCCAGGCTAGGCCGGCCTTTCGACGCGGCGGAGATGGAAGCCTTCGCCGACTGGCGGGCGCTGAGCGACGCCGAGGGGCTGGCGCCGGCGCTGCGGCGGCTGCGCCAGGCGGTGGTGGCGCGGCTGATCTGCCGCGATCTCAACGGCCTGGCGGATCTGGACGAGGTGGTGTCCACCGTCAGCGCGCTGGCCGATTTCGCCGTCGAACGGGCGCTGGCCTGCGCCCGCGCCGGCCTCGCCCACTACGGCCAGCCGATAGGCGAGGACAGCGGCGAGGTCCAGCAATTGATCGTCATCGGCATGGGCAAGCTGGGCGGCGGCGAACTCAACGTCAGTTCCGACATCGACCTGATCTTCGTCTACCCGGAAAGCGGCGACACCGACGGCGCCGCCCATGGCGGCCGCGCCATCAGCAACCACGAATACTTCACCCAGGTGGGCAAGAAGCTGATCGCCCTGCTCAACGACGTCACCGCCGACGGCCAGGTGTTCCGCGTCGACATGCGGCTGCGGCCCTACGGCGACTCCGGCCCGCTGGCGATGAGCTTCGCCGCCTTGGAAAACTATCTGCTGAGCCAGGGCCGGGAATGGGAGCGCTACGCCTGGATCAAGGCCAGGCCGCTCAGCGGCGACGCGGCGGCGCTGGCCGACACGGCGCGCCCCTTCGTCTACCGCAAATACCTGGACTACAGCGCCTACGGCGCGATGCGCGAACTGCACGCGCAGATCCGCCGCGAAGTGGCCCGCCGCGACATGGCCGACAACATCAAGCTGGGCCCCGGCGGCATCCGCGAAGTGGAATTCATCGCCCAGGTCTTCCAGCTGATACGCGGCGGCCGCGACCGCAGCCTGCAACTGCGCGGCACCCGCGAAACCTTGCGCCGGCTGGGCGAATTGCGGCTGCTGGAACCCGCCGCCGTCGCCGAGCTGCAGGAAGCCTACGCCTTCCTGCGCAATCTGGAACACCGGCTGCAATATCTGGACGATCAACAGACCCAGACCCTGCCCGCCGCCGCGGACAACCGCGCCCGCATCGCCGCCGCCATGGGCTGCGCCGACTGGGAGCAGTTCATGAACCGGCTCAACCAGCAGCGCCGCAAAGTCACCCGCCACTTCGAACAAGTGTTCATCCTGCCCACCGAGGGCGCCGCCGATCATCCGCTCACCGAACTCTGGAGCGACATCGCCGAAGAATTGCCGGTGGAGAAGCTGCGCCAGCTGGGCTTCGCCGAACCGGAACAAGTGGCTCGCCAGCTGCAAAGCCTGGCCCAGGGGCAGCGCTACCAGCAGATGCCGCTGAACGGCCGCAAGCAGTTCGATCAATTGATGCCGGCGCTGATCGAAGTCGCCTCCCGCTTCGACAACGCCGACGCCACGCTGACCCGCATCATCGCCTTGATGGAAGCGATCAGCCGCCGCGCCTCCTACCTGGCGCTGCTGACCGAATACCCGCAGACCCTGCAACGGCTGGCCTCGCTCTACTCGTCCAGCGCCTGGGTTTCTGGCTATCTGACCCGCCACCCGATACTGCTGGACGAGCTATTGGACGCGCGCGTGCTCTACGCCACGCCGGACTGGCCGCAACTGGCGGAACAACTGGAACAGCAGCTGAGCCAGGCCGACGGCGACGTGGAGGCCAAGATGGACGCGCTGCGCCACTTCCAGCACGCGCAATCCTTCCGCCTGGTGGCGCAGGACCTGGCCGGCATGTGGACGGTGGAGGCGCTGTCCGATCAACTGTCGCTGCTGGCCGACATCGTGCTGGCGGCCACGCTGCGCCACGCCTGGCTGGACATCCCCAGCCGCCACTGCGACACGCCGCGTTTCGCCATCATCGGCTACGGCAAGCTGGGCGGCAAAGAGCTGGGCTACGCCTCGGACCTGGACCTGATCTTCCTCTACGACGACGAGCACCCGGACGCCGCCGAACTCTATTCGCGGCTGGCGCGCAAGATGTCCACCTGGCTGACCAGCGCCACCGCCGCCGGCGTGCTCTACGACATCGACCTGCGGCTGCGCCCCAACGGCGCCAGCGGCCTGCTGGTCAGCTCGGTCAACGCCTTCCGCCAATACCAGGAGCAACAGGCCTGGGTCTGGGAACACCAGGCGCTGACCCGCGCCCGCTACGTGGCCGGCGACGCCGAAGTCGGCGTCCAGTTCGAACAGGAACGCCACGCCATCCTGACCCGTCGGCGCGAGCCGGCCGTGTTGCGAGACGAGGTGCTGGCGATGCGCCAGCGCATGCTGGACAGCCACCCCGCCCGCGACGAAGACCCCAAAAACGCGCGCGGCGGCATCATAGACATCGAATTCCTGGTCCAATACCTGATCCTGGCCCACGCCCACGCGCTGCCGGCGCTGACCGCCAACGCCGGCAATATCGCGCTGCTGGCCACCGCCGCCGAGGCCGGGCTGATCCCCGCCTCCGACGCCGAAGCCGCGCGCAACGCCTACCGCCACTACCGCCGGCTGCAACACGCCGCCCGGCTCAACGAAAAGCAGACCGTGACGCCGGACGCCGCCTTGCTGGAGGACTACGGCCTCTGCCGATCCTTGTGGCGGCAAGTATTCGAGCAAGCGCTCAAATAAACGGTTCACAGCGTCATGGGGGCGAGATAAACTCATTGGATACGGTCGGACAAGATCCGGCCCCATCCCAAAGCGAAAACACAATATTGGAGAACACCAAGATGTCGATGGCTGATCGTGACGGAAAAATCTGGTATGACGGCGAAATGGTGGACTGGCGCGACGCCACCACCCACGTGCTGACCCACACCCTGCACTACGGCATGGGCGTGTTCGAAGGCGTGCGCGCTTACGAAACCCCCAAGGGTCCGGCCATCTTCCGTCTGGAAGACCATACCGCGCGGCTGTTCCGCTCCGCCAAGATCCTGGGCATGGCGCTGCCGTTCACGCCGGAACAGATCAGCCAGGCCCATCTGGACGTGGTCAAGGCCAACGGCCTGAAATCCTGCTATTTCCGCCCGATGGCCTTCTACGGCTCCGGCAAGCTGGGCGTGGCGCCGCTGAAGAACGACGTGCGCGTGATCGTGGCCGCCTGGCCCTGGGGCGCCTATCTGGGCGACGAAGGCCTGGAAAAAGGCATACGCGTGAAGACCTCCTCCTTCACCCGCCACCACGTCAACATCACCATGTGCAAGGCCAAGGCCAACGGCAACTACATGAACTCCATCCTGGCCAACAACGAAGCCACCGCCGACGGCTACGACGAGGCGCTGCTGCTGGACGTGGACGGTTTCGTGGCGGAAGGTTCCGGCGAAAACATTTTCATCATCCGCAAGGGCAAGCTGTACACTCCGGACCTGACCAGCGCGCTGGAAGGCATCACCCGCGACACCGTGGTGCAGATCTCCAAGGAAATGGGCCTGGAACTGATAGAAAAGCGCATCACCCGCGACGAGGTCTACAGCGCGGACGAAGCCTTCTTCACCGGCACCGCCGCCGAAGTGACCCCGATCCGCGAACTCGACAGACGCGCGATCGGCGACGGCAATCGTGGTACCATCACCGCCGAAATCCAGAAGCGCTACTTCGACATCGTCAAAGGACTGGATGCCGAACACCAGCACTGGCTGACCTACGTCAACTAAGCAAGACGAGCCGCCCGCGCGGCGGCTCCGCAAGGAATACAGAATGGCTGAACAGAAAGAAAACACTCAACGCGTGATCGAAGTCACCCAGCACGACCTGCCGCTGCATTGCCCGATGCCGGACATGGTGTCCTGGAACTCCCACCCGCGCGTGTTCCTGCCCGTGCACAAGACCGGCGAAGCGCTGTGCCCCTATTGCGGCACCCGCTACAAGCTGAACGGCCCGGCAGGCGGCCACCACTGAGACCGGCTCCGCGCCGGCAACGCAGCTAAGGTGTGGCGCGAGCCGCACCTTTTTTGCTTGCCGGCCCGCCTCGTCTGCAAACCCAAGCCGGGCCGCGCCCCGGTTTCGGTTTGCAATCGGAACATCTGCAATGAAGAAGAAAATCCTCGTCATCGGCCCTTCCTGGGTCGGCGACAGCGTCATGGCGCAACCGCTGTACCAAAGACTGCACCAACGCCACCCCGATCTGGAGCTGCACGTGTTCGCGCCGGCCTGGACCCTGCCCTTGCTGGCGCGGATGCCGGAAGTGGCCAAGGCTCATCTCAACCCCTTCGGCCACGGCGCGCTGCGCCTGGGCGAGCGCTGGAAAGTGGCGCGCCAGCTGGCCGCCGAACGCTTCGATCAAGCCATCGTGCTGCCCAACTCGCTGAAATCCGCCTTGATTCCGCTGTTCGCCGGCATCCCGCTGCGCACCGGCTTTCTCGGCGAATCGCGCTACTGGATTCTCAACGACGCGCGCGAACTGGACGAGCAGGCGCTGCCCATGATGGTGGAACGCTTTTGCGCGCTGGCGGAAGACAAGGGCGAGCCGCTGCCGCGGCCGCTCAGCCATCCGCGGCTGGCCCTCACCGACGCCAGCCAGCGGGCGGCGCTGGACAAGCTGCAACTGGACGCCGGTCGGCCCGCGGTCGCCTTCTGCCCCGGCGCCGAGTACGGCCCGGCCAAGCGCTGGCCGGCCCGGCACTTCGCCGAACTGGCCCGCCGCTTCGACGCCGCCGGCTACGCGGTGTGGCTGTTCGGCTCCGGCAAGGACCGCGAAGTGGGCGACGACATCAGCCGCCTGTCCGGCGGCCTGGCCGTCAACCTCTGCGGCGCCACCGGCCTGGAAGAAGCGATAGACCTGATAGGCCTGACCCGGCTCGCCGTCTGCAACGATTCCGGCCTGATGCACGTGGCCGCGGCGCTGGACAAGCCGCTGGTGGCGCTGTACGGCTCCTCCAGCCCCGACTTCACGCCGCCCTTGTCGACGCGGGCCGCCATCGTCTCCCTCAACCTGGATTGCAGCCCCTGTTTCGAACGGACCTGTCCGTACGGCCATACCGATTGCCTGGAAAAAATGGAGCCGGAACGGGTCTGGCAAGCCGCGCTTCCGCTGCTGCCCGCCCACTCCCAAGAAAAAACACAATAATGAGCACAGACAACACCGCACCCGTCGAAGAAAACAGCCGCCGCATGGAGCTGATCCGCGCCGCGGCGATACTGTTCCGCGACCAGGGCTACGAGCGCACCACGGTGCGCGACCTGGGCAACGCGGTCGGCATGCAGTCCGGCAGCCTGTTCTACCACTTCCGCACCAAGGAGGAGATCCTGGTCGCGGTGATGGCGCTGGGCATCACCAGCACCACCGAACAGCTGAAGCGCGCGCTGGACGCGGCCGGATCGCCGCGGGCCAAGCTGGCCGCGCTGTTCCGCGTCCACCTCAATTCGCTGCTGGGAGACAATCAGGCGGCGCTGGAAGTGATGCTCTACGAATGGCGCAGCGTGTCCGCCGCCGCCCGGCCCGGCCTGATCGTGTTGCGCGACCGCTACGAAGCGCTGTGGCAGCAAGCGCTGGACGAAGCCGCCGCCGCCGGCCTGGTCAAGCCCGACACCGCGCTGCTGCGCCGCACCCTGCTGGGCAGCCTGCACTGGTCGGTACAGTGGTACCGCTCCCAAGGGCCGCTGAGCGTGGATCAATTGGCCGAACGCATGCTGGAATTGGTATTACTGCCACAAATCTGACCTTTAGGCCTGAAAAAATTCGGCAATCCGGTAAAAAAGATTCTAGAATCAGCGATATAGGGCAACTGGGCTCTATACCGTCCTGCGCGACGGCAACGGCACCCACGGTTTGGAGAGAGCGATATGGCAAGCACCGGCAGCATAGGCAGCCTCAACTCTCTGCAGCAATTGCAATCGCTGCAGAACACGCGGCCTGAGCAAAAGACGCTGGAAGAACCGCGGTCCGCCACTCCTGCGGTTTCCCAGCAAAACGTCAGCCAGGCCGCGGTCCGGCAGAACCCCGACACCGCGCGGGTCGAACAGCAGCTGCAACGCCAGCTGAACACCGCGCAGACCAATGCCGCGCAAACCCGCAACGGCGAGCAGCAAAGGGTCAGCCAGGAACAGGCGCAAACCGCCGCCCTGGCCAGCTCCGCCGCGCCGGCCGCCGCGGCCAACGACACCCCGCGGGCTCAGCAGCGCGCGGCGGAAGCGGCCAGCGCCAATCGCGCCGCCAGCGCCCCGCCGGCGACGCCGCCGCGCCCGAACACGGTGCCGGCGGCCAATGAGCAGCAAGCCGCCAACAATCAGGCGGAACAGCAGACCAATCAGACCAACAACAACGCGAACAACGCGGTGGCCCGTTCCCAACAGCAGAACGCCAGCGGCCAGCTGGCGGTCACCCAGTACCAGACCACCCAGTCCCTGCTGCAGAACAGCACCTACCGTCCGCGGGTTTCGGAAGTGGCCTGAGGCCTCCTCACTGAAAAAAAACGGCAATCCATGCGGATTGCCGTTTTTCTTGCCGGATCGCCGCTCGGACCATCCCGCCGACGCGCAGCAGACATCGAACAGCCTCTCAGGCCTCTCCGGTTTTGCGCCCCGGTCGCCACAGCACGTCCGGCTCGCCGGCCTGACGGTTCAGATAGCGCGACAGCACGAACAGCAGATCGGACAGACGGTTCAGATAACGGCGCGCGGCGTCGGACACCGTCTCCCGCTGCGCCAGCGCCACCACCGCGCGCTCGGCGCGGCGGCATGCCGAACGCGCCTGGTGCGCCAGCGCCGCCGCCCGGCAGCCGCCGGGCAGGATGAACTCCTTCAGCGGCGGCAAATCCTCGTTGAGGAAGGCGACCACAGCCTCCAGCGCCTGCACATGCTCGGCGCCCAAGGCGCTGTAGCCGGGCACCGCCAGCTCCGAGCCCAGATCGAACAAATCGTGCTGCGCCTCAGACAGCCAGGTCCTGACCTCGTCCGGCAAGGTCTCCGCCAGCAACACGCCCAGCACCGAGTTCAGCTCGTCCACCTCGCCCAGCGCGCAAATGCGCAAGCTGTCCTTGCCCACCCTGCTGCCGTCGCCCAGGCCGGTGCTGCCATCGTCGCCGGTGCGGGTGACGATATGCGATAACCTATCACTCATCGCGTTTCCCATCCTTTTCAATCTTGCCCAAAGAATTGATGGTCTGGCGCAAGCTCTCCTTCAAGGCCTCGCCGAACAACATCTCGTAATCCTCCTTGAGCTGATGCATCACGCCGGACAACATCTGCTTGGCCTGCAACTCCAAAGCGTCCTGCAACCACAAGGACAGCTCCACCTTCATCCGCGGCAGCATTTTCTCGTACATGGACTGCAACAAGGCCTGCTCGTCTATCACCGCCACCGTGCCCGGCGGCGCATTCACCGCCTGAGGCGCCATCATCGCGGCGGCCGCGGCGGCCGAAGCCACCTCGGACACTTTCAAGACTTCCACGCCGCGCGCCGGCGGCGCGTCGGAAACGGCTTCCCGCTCGGGTTCTCCCGACGACGCCGCGCCGGCAGCCAGCGCCAGGCCCGCGGCGGCCAGCGCCCCGGCTCCCGCCGCCAACTCCGCGGCCCCCGTCCCATCCGTCTCGGTCTCGGGTTCGGACTCCAGCACCGTCAGTTCGGGAATCTCGCCCTCGGCCAGGGCCAAGGACTCGGGCTCGGCGTCCGCCAAGGGCATTGTCGGCTCAGCCGCTTGCGGCTCCAGCATTTGATCCAATACAGGTTCGGCTACCGCTTCGACTTCCGCCTGCTCGGCAAACTCAGCGTCCAGTTGCGGGGCTTCCGGCTCGGCGGCTTGCAGCTCCAACGCCTCGTCCAGCACAGGCTCGGCTACCGCTTCGGCTTCCGCCGACTCGGCAAACGCAGCGTCCAGATGCGGGGCTTCCGGTTCGGCAGCTTGCGGCTCCAGCGCCTCGTCCAGCACAGGCTCGGCTACCGTTTCGGCTTCCACCGGCTCGGCAAACTCAGCGTCCAGATGCGGGACGTCCAACTCGGCGGCTTGCGGCTCCAGCGCCTCGTCCAACACAGGCGCGGCTACCGCTTCGGCTTCCGCCGGCTCGGCAAACCCAGCATCCAGATGCGGGACTTCCGGCTCAGCGGCTTGCGACTCCAGCACCTCGTCCAGCACAGGCTCTGCTACCGCTTCGGCTTCCGCCTGCTCAGCAAACTCAGCGTCCAGCTGCGGGACTTCCAACTCGGCGGCTTGCGGCTCCAGCACATCTTCCAGTACAGGTTCTGCCGCCGCTTCGGCTTCCGCCGGCTCGGCAAACCCAGCGTCCAGCTGCGAAACGTCCAACTCGGCGGCTTGCGGTTCCAGCGCCTCGTCCAGCACCGGCTCGGCTACCGCTTCAACTTCCGCCGGCTCGGCAAACGCAGCGTCCAGCTGCGGAACTTCCGGTTCGGCAGCTTGCGGCTCCAGCACTTCGCCCAACTCAGGCTCGGCTACCGCTTCGGCTTCCGCCGGCTCGGCAAACGCCGCGTCCAGATGCGGGGCTTCCGTCTCAGCGGCTTGCGGCTCCAGCGCCTCGTCCAGCACAGGCGCGGCTACCGCTTCGGCTTCCGCCGGCTCGGCAAACGCAGCGTCCAGCTGCGGGACTTCCGACTCGGCGGCTTGCGGCTCCAACGCCTCGTCCAGCACAGGCTCTGCTACCGCTTCGGCTTCCGCCGGCTCGGCAAACCCAGCGTCCAGCTGCGGGGCTTCCAGTTCGGCAGCTTGCGACTCCAGCGCCTCATCCAGCACAGGCTCGGCTACCGCTTCGGCTTCCGCCGGCTCGGCAAATTCAGCGTCCAGATGCGGGACTTCCAACTCGGCGGCTTGCGGCTCCAACGCCTCGTCCAGCACAGGCTCGGCTACCGCTTCGGCCTCCACCGGCTCGGCAAACCCAGCGCCCAGATGCGGGGCTTCCAGCTCGGCCACTTGCGGTTCCAGCGCCTCGTCCAACACCGGCTCTGCCGCCGCTTCGGCAAACGCGGCGTCCATCATTGGCGCTTCCGTCTCAGCCGGAGGCTCATGCGCCTCCGCCTCAACGGCCTCCGGCATCGCCAAGACAGGCTCCGTCTGCAAGCCCGCCAGCGCCTGGTCGATCTCGGCCAGCAAGGGCTCCTCTCCCGGCGCGGCAAGCGCCGCGGCGACGGCGGACTCCGGCGAAATCATCGCATCGGGAAGCGCCACCGCCGGTTCAAACACCGCTTCGGGCGCTACGGCCGGCGCGACGTCAAACGCCGGCACAGGCAGCACATCCATCTCGGGCGGCGCTTCGACGGCGCTCTCGCCCTGGAGCAGCGCAAATTGTTCCAGATCGTCCGCCGGCGCGCCGGCGGACGGGGCCTCGGCGGGTTCCGGCCAGACGGGGGCGGCTTCCTCCGCCGGGCTCTCCGGCCAATTCGGCAGCAAGCTGTCCACCTGGGTTTCCGGCCCGACTCCGCCGCCCAGCACGCCGGTGGGCAGGCTATCCAAGGAAATGGAAGTGAAAGGCGTCGGCGCAGGCGGCTCGATCAGCGTCTCGGCCACGCCGACATCCGGCGCGGGCGGTACGGCGGTCGGCGCCTCCGCGTCCGAAATCTCGATGCCAACAGGCTCCGGTTCGGCGGCCGCAGGCGCGGCGGCCATTGCCGGCTCAGCCTCGGCGACTAGCGGCACGGCATCGAGCGCCGGGGCAGGCGCCGCGGCCGGCGGCTCTTCCGCGATGGACGCGGACTCGTCGGCCAAAGCCTCCGCCGGCTCCTCGCCGGCCGGCTGCAGCGAAAATTCGAAATCGCCGGCTTCCGCCGCCGGCAGCGCCGCCTCCGGCAAGGCCGCGGCGGGGTTCCAGCCGGGCAGCACTTGCTCGATGCCCAGTTCGGAGGCCGGCATGTCGTCCAGATCCAGCGACGGCAGCGAAGCCAGGTCCAGCAAAGGCTCTTCGCCGGGAACGGGAGCGGCGATCAGCTCCTCCAGGCTCAGTTCGGGAATTTCCAGTTCGGCGGGCAGGTCCTGCGGCGGCTCGCCCAACTGGTCGGCCAGCGCGTCCAGTTCGCTGGAGAAATCAAAATCGGGGATGTCGATGACTTCGTCGCCCAAGGTAGGCACTTGCGACTCATCCACCACCTCGGTCAACACCGGCAGGTTGAGGCCGGACCAGTCAGGCTCTTTGGGCTTTGACGGCTCGCTCATGGTCACTTATTGCTCATGTCGTGATGTTCGATTGCATAACCGCGCTCGCGATACGCCTTGAACCGCAGGCGCGCCGTCTCCAGCGACGCTTCGTCGCGTCCGACTATCTCCAGAATACGATCAAAGCGCTCCATCCGCTCCGGCAAATTCGAACCCAGGTTCAACAATACCGGGTGCTCCAGCGCGTCCGGCAGGCGGGCGGTCAGCCAGATCGGCGTGTCCGCCGCCTCGTCGGCGCCCAGCCTGCAGTGCGGCACGAAGCGGGTATCGCCGAAGCTCCACAGCTGCCGGCTGAAGGTGTCGAGCTGCTGCTCGCTGTCGAACCAGATCAGCAGCCGCTCCCCCTTGCGCATCACCGTGGCCGCCAGCAGGCAGGCGAAGCCCTGCGGGTCGGCCACTTTGGTGTAAAAATCAATCCTGCTCATCGTCCACCGTTTCAGGGGTTTCGCGGCGCGGACGGCCACGGCGCACCACATTGCCCAGCGCGATGTCGGCGCGGTCTTGCAGGAACTGCACCAGCAAAGGCACCGGACGCGCGGTGGCGCCCTTGTCCTTGCCGCCCTTCCAGGCGGTGCCGGCGATGTCCAGATGCGCCCAGTCGTATGCTTTGGCGTAGCGCGACAGGAAGCAGGCCGCGGTGATGCTGCCGCCCGGACGGCCGCCGATGTTCGCCATATCGGCGAACGGGCTCTTCAACATGTCCTGATACTCGTCCCACAACGGCATATGCCAAGCGCGGTCGGCCACTTCCTCGCCGGCGGCCAGCAGTTCGCGCGCCAGGCTGTCCTGATTGCTGTACAGCGCGGTGGCGATATGGCCCAGCGCGATCACGCAGGCGCCGGTCAGCGTGGCCACGTCGATCACGGTTGCCGGGTCGAAGCGCTCGGCGTAGGTCAGCGCGTCGCACAGGATCAGCCGGCCCTCGGCGTCGGTGTTCAGAATCTCGATGGTCTGGCCGGACATCGAGGTGACGATGTCGCCCGGCTTCAGCGCGTTGCCGTTGGGCATGTTCTCGCAAGTGGGCACGATGGCGACCAGGTTCAGCGGCAGGTTCATTTCCACCGCGGCGCGGAAAGCGCCCAGCACGGTGGCCGCGCCGCACATATCGTACTTCATCTCGTCCATGCCCTCGCCCGGTTTCAGCGAGATGCCGCCGGAATCGAAGGTAATGCCCTTGCCCACCATCACGATGGGCTTGTCGCCCTTGTCCTTGGCGCCGTGATGGCGCAGCACGATCAAGCGAGCCTCTTCCACGCTGCCCTTGGCCACGGACAGGAAGGAGCCCATGCCCAGTTCCGCGATGTCCTTGGGGCCCAGGATTTCAGCGTCGGCGCCGAAGGCCGCGGCCATCTGGCGCGCTTCTTCGCCCAGATAGCTGGGGGTGCAGACATTGCCCGGCAGATTGCCCAGGTCCTTGGCCAGCTTCATGCCGCTGCCGATGGCCAGGCCGCGTTGCAGGCCTTTTTCGCCGTCGGCGAGATCGCTGCGGCGCGGCACCGCCAGCGTCAGTTTGCGCGGCTCGCGCACCGATTCGTCCACCTTGCTCTTGAAGCGGTCGAAACGGTACAAGGCGTCCAGCGTCACCACCGCCGCCTGTTCTATCATCCACTCGACGTCGTGTTTCTTGACTGTCAGTTCGCTCAGGTAGCTGACCGCCTCCACCGCCGAAGTCTGGGTCAAGGCCTTGACCGAGGCGCGCACCGCCTCGCGGTATTCCTTGGCGCGGAACTCCCGCTCCTTGCCCAAGCCCACCAGCATCACCCGGTCGCACAGAGTGTGCGGCACCGAATGCAACACCAGCGTGCTGCCCAGTTTGCCCTCCATATCGCCGTGGCGCAGCACGTCGCTGATGAAGCCGTTGGAGATGCGATCCAGCAGGTCCGCGGCGAAGGTCAGCTTGCGGGATTCGTACACGCCGACGATAACGCAAGCTACCCGTTGCTTTTCCGGACTGCCGCTTTTTATGTTAAATTCCATTGAGAACTCCCGTGTAGAGCGAGTGTCTGTAGCTCCACCTCTTAACCGGCCGTCGATGCGCGGGTAGAATCCTGACGGCCCGGCCTTCCGGTGAAGACGGATTTTGTTGTTGATTCCGAAATCGTCCGTTTTTGACGTTTCTGGATGGTCCCCGGAATTATCACAATGCTTTTCATGAAAAGTCAAAAAGGCACTGAATAAATGGTTTTTCAAAAAAGCCTGACTCGCGAGCTGACTTTGAGCGCTTTAGGCGTTTTCATCGTGCTCCTGGCGATTATCGTTTCCACTCAGGCAGTCAATCTGCTGGGCCGCGCGGCCGAAGGACAGATGGCCAACGAGGCCGTTGCCGCGGTGCTTGGCTTCACTACGCTGGGCTTTTTCCCGGTATTGATGATTTTGACGGTTTTCGCCACCATTTTAGTGGTGTTGACCCGTATTTGGCGCGATCACGAGATGGTGGTCTGGCTCAGTTCCGGCCTGTCTCTGAGCAATTGGGTCTGGCCGGTGATGCGCTTCACCCTGCCGCTGACGGTGCTGATCGCCGGCGTCACCCTGTTCATCGGCCCCTGGGCCGACCAGCGCAGCCAGGACTATGCAGAACAGATCAAACGCCGCGAGGAGGTTTCCGCGATCTCTCCCGGCGTGTTCAAGGAATCGGCCTCGTCCAACAAGGTGTATTTCATCGAGAACTACTCCGGCGAGCACGGCGCGGCCACCAATATTTTCATGCAGGAAATCACCGACGGCAAAGTGGCGACGATTTTCGCCAAATCCGGTTTTATTACCACTAAGCCGGACGGCGAGCGCGTGGTGGTGCTGGAACACGGCCAACGCTACGTCGGCGAACCCGGCAGCGCCAACTACGAGGTGGCGGAATTCCAGCGCTACACCGCCGGCATCGGCGAAAGCCAGCAGATGCCGGGCCCGTCCGGCAATCGCCAGGCCATTCCCACCGCCCAGCTGCTGAGCCAGGACTCCGCCGACTACCGCGCCGAGCTGGCCTGGCGGCTGTCCATGCCGATCAGCTGCGTGATCCTGGCGCTGCTGGCGATTCCGATGTCCTATTTCAACCCGCGCAGCGGCCAGACCTACAATCTCTTGCTGTCGCTGCTGGTTTTCTTCGTTTATCAGAACGGACTGACCGTGGCCCGCAACTGGGTGGCCCAGGGCAAGGCCGGCGTCTGGCTGGTGCTTCTGGTGCATCTGGCCATGCTGGCGCTGGCGCTGGCGCTCTTGAGCTACCGCAACCGCCCGGCCCGTCCCATCGGCCAGGCCTTGTCCCTGCTGTTCCGGAAATCCTGATCCCGTCATGAAACTGATTCATCGCTACATCGTCGCCACCCTGAGCCAGGCGACCTTGTTCACCCTGCTGGCCCTGCTGGGCCTGTACGGCTTCTTCGACCTGCTGGCCGAGGTGCCCAATCTGGGCAAGGGCACTTACACCCTGGGCAAGATGCTGGGCTATGTCGCGCTGCTGATGCCCGGCCACGCCTATGAACTGATGCCGCTGGCGGTCTTGATCGGCGGCATGGTGGCGATGACCCAGCTGGCCACCAACAGCGAATACACGGTGATACGCACCAGCGGCGTGACCCTGCCGCAGATCGCCGCCACGCTGTTGAAATTCGGCCTCGGCTTCGCCCTGCTCACCGTGCTGCTGGGCGAGGTGGTGGCGCCGCGCACCGGCCAGCAGGCGCAGAGCCTGAAGCTGTCCGCCACCCACTCCATGGTGGCGCAGGAGTTCCGTTCCGGCATCTGGGTCAAGGACAATCAGAACTTCATCAACGTCCATGAAATGCTGCCGGACACCTCGCTGCTGGGCGTGCGCATCTACACCTACGACGATAATTTCCGCCTGGTGCGCACCCGTTACGCCGAACGCGGCTCCTTCTCCAAAGACGAGCAGCAATGGCGGCTGATCAATGTGCGCGAAACCACGCTGACCGCGGACCAGGCCGTCAGCCGTCATTACCCCGAGCTGTCCTGGAAATCCATCGTCGAGCCGGAAATCCTGTCCGTGCTGCTGGTGGTGCCGGAACAGATGTCGGCCAGCGCGCTGCTGACCTATCTTGAGCATTTGCGCAGCAATAAACAGCAAACCCAGCGCTACGAGATCGCCTTGTGGAGCAAGCTGTTCTATCCGCTGGCCTGCATCTCGATGGCGCTGGTGGCCCTGGCCTTCACTCCGCAGCAGCGCCGCCACGGCCAGTTGGGCATCCGTCTGTTCGGCGGCATCTGCCTGGGCATCGCCTTTCACTTCGTGAATCGCCTGTTCGGCCATCTGGGCCTGTTGTACGACTGGAACCCCATCCTGTCCGCCACCCTGCCCACCTTGCTGTTCCTGGTGGCCGGCGTCGCCATCATCGCCAGACAGGAAAGGCGCTGACATGAGTTCGCCGGCCGCGGAATCCCTCGCCCGCATGCGCCAGGAACTGGCCGGCAAACGTCAGGCGCTGGCCGAGCAATACCGGCAGCAGCGCAATCCCCAGGAATATCTGAAACGGCACAGCCAGACCGTGGACGCCGCGCTGCAGGCGCTGTGGGCGCAGTCCGGCCTGGACGGCGCCGCCAGCCTGATCGCGGTGGGCGGCTACGGCCGCGGCCAGCTCTTCCCCTATTCCGACATCGACCTGCTGGTGCTGCTGGACCAGCCGCCGTCGCCGGAGCTGGGCGAACGCGTAGGCGCCTTCATCAGCCTGCTGTGGGACGTGGGCCTGGAAATCGGCCACAGCGTGCGCACCGTCGAGGAATGCCTGACCGAGGCCCGCGGCGACATCACCATTGAGACCAATCTGCTGGAAAACCGGCTGATCGCCGGCGACGCCGCGCCCTGGCGGCGCATGAGCGCGCTGCTGGACCGCCAACGCGACCCACTGGCCTTTTTCGAGGGCAAGACCCAAGAACAGCAGCAACGCCACACCCGCCACTTCGGCGTCGGCAACAATCTGGAACCCAATATCAAGGAAAGCCCGGGCGGACTGCGCGATCTGCACACCATTCTGTGGATCAGCAAGGCCATAGGCCTGGGCGACAACTGGGACGCGCTGGTGCGCCGCGGCATCCTGACCCTGGCCGAAGCGCGTCTGATCAAGCACAGCGAACGCCAATTGCTGGGCCTGCGCATCGAACTGCACTTGCTGGCGCGCCGGCGCGAGGACAGGCTGATCTTCGATCTGCAACAACAGCTGGGCCAGGCGCTGGGCCTGCAGGACACGCCGGCCAAACGCGCCAGCGAACAGGCGATGCAGCTGTATTACCGCGCCGCCAAGACCGTCAACCAGCTCAACGGCATCCTGCTGCCCAATCTGCGCGGCCGGATTTATTCGCAAGTGCCGCGCGTCACTCAGAACCTGAACGAACGCTTCTACTCGGTCAACGGCATGCTGGGCATCCGCCAGCCGGACGTGTTCGAAAAATACCCGTCCGCCATCCTGGAAGCTTTTCTGATGCTGCAGCGCAACCCGGAACTGAGCGGCTTCGCGCCGCGCATGTTGCGCGCGCTGTGGCACGCGCGCAGCCACATCAACGAGCGCTTCCGCAACAACCCGCGCAACCGCGAGCTGTTCCTGCAACTGTTCCGCGAGCCCAACGGGCTGACGCGCTGCCTGCGGCGGATGAATCTATACGGGGTGCTGGGCCGCTACCTGCCCAATTTCGGCCACATCGTCGGCCAGATGCAGCACGATCTGTTCCACGTCTACACCGTGGACGAACACATTCTGATGGTGGTGCGCAATCTGCGCCGCTTCGCCAGCAGCGCCTTCACCCACGAATACCCGCTGATGTCCCGGCTGATCAACGACTTCGAACGCCCGGAAACCCTGTATCTGGCCGGCTTGTTCCACGACATCGCCAAAGGCCGCGGCGGCGATCATTCGGCGCTGGGCACGGTGGACGCGGCGGACTTTTGCCGCCAGCATGGCTTGCCGGCCGAGGACGGCGAGCTGGTGGCCTGGCTGGTGGGCCAACATCTGACCATGTCCAGCGTGGCGCAGAAGCAGGATATCTACGACCCGGAAACCGTGCGCCGCTTCGCCGAGCTGGTCGGCACGCCGCGCCGGCTGACCGCACTCTACCTGCTCACCGTGGCCGATATCCGCGGCACCAGCCCCAAAGTCTGGAACGCGTGGAAAGCCAAGCTGCTGGAAGACCTTTACCACGCGGCGATGCGCCAACTGGTGCGCGGCGGCCAGCTGGACGTCGCCTCGGAGCTGGAGGAACGCAAACACCAGGCCCAGGCGCTGCTGCGCTTGCACGCGGTGCCCGGCGGCGTGGAGGCCGCGCTGTGGCAGGAGCTGGACACTGTTTACTTCCTGCGCCACGAGGCCAAGGAGATCGCCTGGCACGCGCGCCTGCTCAACCGCTTCGTCCACGCCGAGCAGCCCCTGGTCCGCGCCCGGCTGTCCGACGACCACGAGGGCATCCAGGTGCTGATCTACACCCGGGACCGGCCGGAACTGTTCGCCCGCGCCTGCGCCTTCTTCGGCCGCACCCACTACAGCATCGCCGACGCCAAGGTCTACACCACCCGCCACGGCTACGCGCTGGACACCTTCCACGTCTTCGTGCCCGAGCATCATGACGGCGATTACCGCGACATGATCAATTTCATCGAGTTCGAACTGGCCGAATGCCTGCGCCAGGAGGGCGAACTGAGCTTGCCCGCCTCCGGCCGCATCAGCCGCCACCTCAAACACTTCCCGATCACGCCGCAAATCCTGATCCGCCCGGACGACAAGGCCAGCTTCTACGTGCTGTCCATCGTCGCCGGCGACCGCCCCGGCCTGCTGGCCCGCATCGCCAAGGTGCTGTCCGACTACCGGATGAATGTGCAATCCGCCAAGATCATGACCTTGGGCAGCCGCGCCGAGGACTCCTTCCTGATCTCCGGCCCCGGTCTTAGCGACGACAAAACCGTGCTGGCGCTGGAAAACGCCTTGCTGGCCGCGCTGCGGTTGTAAGCGCCCGTTTAACGCCAGGCGGGCAGGCGCCAGACAAAGCGTTTGCGACCATGGCGGCGACTCTTCGAAATACTCATGCCGCTCATGAGCAAAGCGCTTCCCCGCTGACCCCTATCTTGCGCGCCAGGTCTTGAATAGACCCAAAACGCAAGCCGCAAACCATCAGGCATACTCATTAGATCAATCAGAAAAAAGCATTGCTATTGTCATTTTTTTGCGTTTTGCATACAGATTTGACGCTGATCAATAATTTACTTGTCATCGATTGAGATTTGGGATTACACATTCAGCGTTCCCCATCGGGAGCAGCCCTTCCGCACCAAGGGCAACCAACCTGGACCAAAGGCGCGCCGTCGAGCGACTACAAGCCCGGTCCAAGGGCCCTGCCCAAGCGCAGGCCCGCGCGGTACTTCTTCAGAGGAGAAGTGAATGTTTGCCAAGCAATACACGGCCGCACTGGTGTCCGCCGCTTTCTTCAGCATCGCGGCGCAAGCAGCAAACCTCAACTGGCAATCCACCAACACCCTGGCTCACCCGGTACAGACGCTGACCCCGCAGGCGCAAGACAGCGGCGAAGTCGCCGCCGGCCAGAGCGTCCACGTCGCGGTGGCGCTGAAAGTGCGCAACAAGGCGCAGCTGGACGCGCTGACCCAGGACATCCTTCAAGGCCGCAGCAAGCGCTACCTGAGCAAGGCCGAGTTTCTGAGCCAGTTCTCCCCCACCGAGGCCCAGACGCAAACCGTGGTCAAACACTTGCAGGCCAGCGGCTTCCGCAACATCAAGGTGGCGCCCAACCGGCTGCTGATCACCGCCGACGGCAGCGCCGCCACGGTCAAGGCCGGCTTCCAGACCTCGCTGCACCGCTACGACATCAATGGCCGCCAGGCCTTCGCCAATGTCGCCAACGCCCAGGTGCCCGGCGCGCTGGCCGACATCGTGCTGGCGGTGCACGGCCTGCAGAACGTGCATCAATTCCACACCGCGCTGCGCCATCCGACGCCGCAGGCCTTCAAGACGACCAGCGTCAGCGGCCACGCTCCCACCGACTTCCCGTCCATCTACAACGCGAACAGCCTGCCGCCGGCCAGCAACACCACCGTCGGCATCATCGCCGAAGGCGACCTGAGCCAGACGCTGAGCGATCTGCAGGACTTCGCCAGCGGCGCAGGCTACGGCGCGGTGGCCACCTCGGTGATTAATAGCGGCACACCCAGCAGCGACACCTCCGGCACCGAGGAATGGAACCTGGACAGCCAGGACATCCTCGCCGCCGCCGGCGGCGCGGTGCAGCAGATGAACTTCTACGTGGCGCCGTCGATGACCAACGCCGACATCACCGCCGCCTTCAACGCCGCAGTCAGCGACGGCACGGCCAAGGTGGTCAACGTTTCGCTGGGCGAATGCGAGACCAGCGCCCAGAGCGACGGCATGACCGCCAGCGCCGACCAGATCTTCCAGGCGGCGGTGGCCCAGGGCCAGACCTTCTCGGTGTCCACCGGCGACTCCGGCTCCTACGAGTGCGGCGGCCGCACCGCGCGCCAGAGCTACCCGGCGGTGTCGCCGTACGTGATCGCGGTGGGCGGCACCACCCTGTCCACCAGCGGCAAGACCGCGTATCTGTCGGAAAGCACCTGGAACGGCGGCGGCGGCGGCCCCAGCTACACCGAGAACGCTCCGGCCTGGCAAAGCAGCGCCGGCGTGCTGACCATTTCCAAGACCAAGCGCGGCGTGCCCGACGTCTCCTTCGACGCCGACCCCAATAGCGGCGCGCTGGTCCTGGTCAACGGCGGCACCTCGCAGATCGGCGGCACCAGTCTGGCGGCGCCCTTGTTCACCGGCTTCTGGGCGCGGATAGAGTCGGCCAACGGCAACAACATCCACTCGCCGGCACCGTCGATCTACAAATACTTTAAGGCCAACCCCGCGCTGTACCACGACGTCACCAGCGGCAGCAACGGCGCTTACAGCGCCGCCAAGGGCTGGGACTACACCACCGGCTGGGGCAGCCTGAACATCGCCAATCTGAACGCCTTCATCGCGCGGACCCCCGGTTTTTAAAGCAGCGCTCTCTCGCCTTGAGCCCCGGTCCTCCGGGGCTTTTTTGCGCCCGGCGGCGGCGCCGGCTAAGATGGGCCCACCTCGCGCCGGAAACCAAACATGAAAATCCCGCCCTCAGCCGCCGTCCATCTGCTGCACCGCTGCGTCCACGCCAGCCTGGCCACCCACAGCACTCAACTGGCCGGCTATCCCTACGCCACGCCGATACCCTGCGTGCCCGACCTGCGCCACCGCCCCACGCTCTGCCTCAGCGCGCTGGCCGAGCACAGCAAGAACCTGCAAGCCGATCCGCGCTGCAGCGTGGCCTTGCTGGACCCGGCGGCGGCGTCCAGCCAGAGCGGCGCGCGCCTGACCCTGCTGGGCGATATGGAAGCCTTCCAACCCACGCCGCTGGAACTGGCGCGCCATCTGCGCTACCAGCCGGAGGCCGAAGACTGGCTGCAGCTGGACTTCGCCTTCTACCGGCTGCGGCCGCAACGGCTGCGCTATATCGAAGGCTTCGGCCGCATGGGCTGGCTGGAGGCCGAGCAGTGGCTGGACGGCCCGACGCTGGAGCCGGAACAAGAGGCTGAGCTGCTGACGCAGAGCGCCGCCTTGCCCGCCGGCATCCGCTTGCTGGGGGCAGACTGCCACGGCATCGATTACGAGACCGCCGCCGCGCGCCGCCGGCTGGCCTTTCCCGCCGCGTTGGCGGCGGACGAGCTATCCGCCCGCTGGACAGCGCTCTGCGCGGCGCTGGCATGAAAAACGGGAGCCTGTCGGCTCCCGTTCGCACATCCCCCCGACTGCGCCGTTCCGGCGCAGCCGCTCACTTGAACAACATATGGCCCAACTTGCTGGCCTTGGTGTCCAGATAACGGTCGTTGTGCGGATTGCGTCCCACTTCCAGCGGCACCCGTTCCACCACGTCGATGCCGGCATTGCGCAGGGTTTCGATCTTGCGCGGATTATTGGTCATCACCCGCACCCGCGACACGCCCAGCTGGTCCAGCATGTGGCGGGCGATGCGGAAGTCGCGCATGTCGGCGGGAAAGCCCAGCCGCTCGTTGGCTTCCACGGTATCCGCACCGCCGTCCTGCAGCTGGTAGGCGCGGATCTTGTTGATCAGGCCGATGCCGCGGCCTTCCTGACGCAGATACAGCAAGGCGCCGCGGCCTTCGGCGGCGATGGCGGACAAGGCTGCCTCCAGTTGGAAGCCGCAGTCGCAGCGCAGCGAAAACAGCGCGTCGCCGGTCAGACACTCCGAATGCAGGCGCGACAGCACCGGCTCGCCGTCGTCTATCGTGCCCAGGGTCAGCGCGACGTGCTCGCGCCCCCCCACTTCCTCAAAACCATGCATGGTGAACTCACCCCAGGGGGTGGGCAGCTTGCAACTGGCGATGTACTCCATCCTCGGCTCATCAGCGCTGAGCTCGACAGCAGGCAATGACATTGTTTCTCCGCTAAACCTGATGAACGCGCCTGAATCCGCGCGCGATAATCTTTATTAACTGTGGTCGGCTTCCGGATTTTCAAGCGCCAGCGGCAAGGTGGCGAAAGGCTCGGCCAGCACAATGGCCAACGCGGCCAGCCACACCAGCCGCTCCGGCGTGAAGAAACCGGCGCTGGACGCCTCGGCGTCCAGAATGCCCAGCACATTGTCGTCCTGACCCAGCACCGGCAGGCAAACCTCGCTCATCACCTTGGGGTCGCACTCGTAATAGCCGCCGCCCTCGGCGCGCCAGGCTTTGACGTCCTCGATCAGCACCGCCCAGCCGGTCAGGCCCACCCGGCTGTTGTTGCTGTACTCGGCGAAGGCCTCGGTCAAAGGAAACTCCGCGCGGCTGGGCACGCCCTGATAAGCCAGCTTGACCAGCTTGGCCTGCTGGCCCTTGCCTATCTTGCGATACACGCCCAGCCAGTCCGCGCCCACCTTGAGGTTCACCGACTCCACCAGCGCCAGCAGATTGCGCAGCGCCGCCGTCGCCTCCGGACTTTCGCCGCCGAACAGCGGCGCCAGGTCGTAAGGCTCGTCGGCCAGTTCCTCGAACAAGGAGCAACTGCCGTCCTCGCTCAATTTGGGCACCCGATAGCGGTACAAATCCTGCCGCGCAGCCGGCTTGTCCGCGTTCAACACCGCGGACAGGGTCAGCACCGCGATCTGCAGCTCGGTGCGATCCAGATCCAGGCTCTGCTCGCGCAGATAGTCGGCCAGTTGGCTTACGGGTATCATGACAGTGCTCCTGAAGGCGGCCGCGCCGCCCGATGCGAATGAATATCGAAACCCAGCAGGATACCAAAAACCGCCCCGCGCTGGCCAACCCCAGCCCAGAATAAAACACCATGCCCGCCATTCATATTCCCTACCCGCCTCTCGTGATCAAGGCCGGCGCGCACGCCCGCAAGCTGCTGGCACGCCAGGGCCTGCCCGCCGCCAGCGTGGCCACCCTGCCCGGCGCCGCCGGCGGCCCCAAGGCGATAGGCATCACCGGCCTGGACCAGGCGGTGTTCGAATGGCTGAACCGCAGCCCGCGCCGGCGCGAGCTGGTCGGCGCCTCCATCGGCGGCTGGCGCTTCGCCTGCGCGATGCAGGCCGAACCTCGTCAGGCGCTGGCCCAGCTGGCGGAGCGCTACACCGCTGAAACCTACGCGGCCAAGATCGGCGTGGCCGACATCACCCGCCAGACCCGCCTGATGCTGGACGAGCTGCTGCCGCCCGAGGCGCGCGGCGCGCTGATCGATCACCCTCACTATCAGCTTAGCCTGTTGCTGGTGCGTTCCCACGGCCTGCTCGCCAGCGAGGCGCGCGCGGCGCTGCTGGGCGGCCTGGCGCTGAGCGCCGCGCTCAACGCCGTGTCCCGCGGCCTGCTGCGCCACGCCTTCAGCCGGGTGATCTGCCACGACCCGCGCAGCGACTTGCGCTTCAAGCCCGCGGACGACATCCCTACGCTGTGCCAACCGCTGGGAGCGGACAATCTGGACGCCGCGCTGATGGGCACCATCGCCATTCCCGGCGTGCTCAACGGCGTACAGTTGCCGGGCGCGCCGGCGGCCACTTATCGCGACGGCGGCCTGACCGACTACCACCTGGATTTCCCCTTCGCCCAGGGCGACGACATCGTGCTCTACCCTCATTTCACCGAGCGCATCGTGCCCGGCTGGTTCGACAAATTCCTGCCCTGGCGCCGGCCCAATCCGGCCCACCACGCCAACACTGTGCTGATCGCGCCGTCGCGCGACTACTTGGCGCATCTGCCCGGCGGCAAACTACCGGACCGCAACGACTTCCACCGCTACCTGGGCCGGGACGCGCAGCGCCAGCAGGTCTGGCGCCAGGCCACCGCCGAGAGCCAAAGGCTGGGCGACGCCTTCATGGCGTGGCTGGAGCGGCCGGACCTGGGCCAGGTTCAAGCGCTCTAAAACAAAAAGAGCCGGGAATCTCCCGGCTCTTTTCATTCATGCCTCAGACAGGCCTCAACCGGCGCGGGCCCAGCACGCCTCGTCCGACATATTCACCGGCGTCGCCAGCAACTGCACCACCACATCCCGCGTTTGCGCGCCCTTGCGCACGCGCACGGTGATCTGGTCGGCCACGCCCGGCTGGTCCTGATCGCGGCGGTAGTTGAAGGCGCCGTGGTCGGCCATGACAGCGCGGCCCAGCTTGGGACCGCTCACCAAGCTATAGCCGTCCGGCTCGCCCACGCCTTGCAGCTGGCCGCGCAGGCAGCGCACCGGGCTGGAATAGCTGAGCTTGGCCAAACCCAGCTGGGCGTCGCCGCCGCCCGGCTGCGACGGCTGCGACGCGGCCGGACCCAACGGGCCTTCGCAGCGCAGCGCCGCGCGCTTGGCCTTGAAGTCGTAGTCGGTGGCCGCGCAGTTGAGCGCCATCATATTGTTGATGCCGCTGCCGCGCAGCAGGTTCTGCAGGGCGGAGTCCAGGGTCTTGTCCAGCTCCTGGCGCGCCATGGTGGCGGTGCCGGAACGCAAGGGCAAGACGCCGTCGCATTCGAAGCGGCGCAGAGCGCTGCGTTCGCCGTCGGCCCAGACGCGGCACGCCACCGGCAGATGACGGCGCATCGCGCCCTCGATCGCGCCGATCTCGCCGGCCTGCCACTCCGCCTGTTTCAGCCAGTCCACGCCCCGCTCGGTCGAGGTATTGCCCAGTTGACCGGCGCGCTGCGCCTCCACCTGGCGGCCCACATAATCGTGGAAGCCCTGCACCAGACCGGCGTCGCGGCCCATTTCCGCCACCAGGGCGTCGAAGCGCTTGACGTCGTCGGCGCGCAGCGAGGCCAGGATCTCGGCGATGCGGCCCGGCTGTTGCTGGTTCAGGTAGTAGAACCACAAGGCGGAATGGCTGTAGAAGTCCCAACCGTCGCTATAGCTGGAACGCATGATGCGGGACGGTTCCAGATAGCTTTGCGGCCAGCCGTTGGCCACCACGTCCACCACGTGGCCGCGTACCTTGATGCCGTCGCGCGACGTGCTCCAGGCCATGAATTCGGCGAAGCCCTCGTCGTACCAGGCCATGCGGCGGTCGTCGCGGTAGAAGTCCGAGCTGCCCCACATGCCCGGCTGGATGAAGCGGCCGGACAGATAGTGCACGTACTCGTGGCGCACCAGTTCTTCCAGGCTCAGATAGCTCTCGCGCGGCACTTCGCGCTGGAAGGTGTAGAAGGTGCCGTCCTTTTCGATGTAAATGCCGCCGTTGTCGGTGGACAACTCATTGAGCAGGCCCTGGAAGCGCTGGTAGGCGGTCTTGCTGCCGTAGATCACCATGCGCAATTTGGCGTTGGTGTCGCCGTTCACCGGCTGGCTGATGCCGCTGACCCGGCCCAATTGCGCCTGCACCTGCTTCATCGCGTAGTACAGCGGCTCCACTTCGGCCAGCGCCAGCGGGGTTTCGAACACCAGATTGCCGTTGTCGAAGCTCCAGCTATGCGGGAACAGATGCGTTTTCAGCTCCTGTTCCGCCTGGCAGATGCCGTAGCGCTCGCACGGCACCTTGCCCAGTTTCTTCAAGGCGTACACCGCTTCCGCCCACGAAGCGCCGAACTTCTCGCCGCCCAGCAGGCCGGCCACCGCGTCTTCCGCCAGTTTGGCGGTGCGCGGGTATTGCATGAAACGGCCGGTTTCGCGCACGGTGTTCAGATACATCTGTTCGTCGGCGAAGGCCGGCTGTCCGGCGCGGGTCAGCCCTGCCAGGCTGGTCGCCAACGCGTCCAGTTGACCGGCGCCCGCCTTGTCGGCGAAGCCCTCGGTGTAATGCATATTGAACAGGGTGGTCTGCATCGGATGCAGCGCGATGCGCGCCCAGTTGTTCTTAGCCGCGGCGTTGTAGCGGCCGAAGAAGCGCTGCAGCAGCGGCAGCGCGTATTCCTGCTTGCGCACCGAATCCGCCAGAATCATGGTTTCCGCCACCGACTGACGCAGATCGGTCGCCAGATACCAGGCGTCGTGGTCGCCGCTGCCGTCGCGCACCGGCTCGCTCCACAGCGCCGGGTTTTCCGCCAGCGCGCTCACCGCCTGCATCACCGGCTCGTCCACCGGACGGCCGTAATCGCCCACTTCCGCGGCGTGGCTGTACTGGGTGAAGTAGCCGGCTTTCAGGAACACCGCCAGCGGCCACAAGCCGTTGGCGCTCTTGCCGTCCCAGCTTTGCGCGCGGGCGCGGGCCTCGGCCGCCACTTCCCGCATATTCGCCGGCGACACCACTCGGTAGCTGAAGGCGTCCGCCTGGAACAGGCGGTTCATGCACGTGCCCTGCACGCTGGCGACATAGCGCGCCAGCGCCGCGCCGGACAACTGGCCCAGCTTGGCTTCCTCGCAGGCGGCGTACTGCGGCCCGGCCGCGGCCTCCTTGGCGCGGCGCGCGCCGGTCTGCTGCATCGGACCTTGCGGCTTGGCGCCGGGACCGGCGCCGTCGGCCGGCGCGCCGGGCGGCAGGCCGTGCGGATAAGACGGTTTCTCCGACAAAGCCGGAGAATGCGAGGAGTGGCCGGCCTGAGGAAGATTGGCCTGCGGCGCCGGCTGGCTGACCGCTGTTTTTTCGGAATCGCTGACGCAACCGGCCAATAAGGCGGCCGCCATCACGGAAAGACTCAGTGCGCGCACGCCGCTGAGCGAAGCTGTTTTTATCATGACGCTATCCAAGACATTAATAATGTCGCATCAATATTCAGATGCGCATTTCAAATCATATAGAATAGCCATCGTCATGAGAATTCAGTTTAAAATAAAACACCCAATTTAAACCATAATTACAACATTGGTATTTTTACCCTGTTTTTCACCGAAAAAAGGGCGTAAAAAAAGCCGCGCAAGCGGCTTCGATAAAGTTTGTTGCCCAGCCAAAGGGACAGGCGTCAATGCCTGGCCTCGCGCGCGGCGGCGATCACGTCGTAATCAAACAGACGGTTGGCGTCGTCCTCGTCGTAAACGTAATGCTGGTTGCAGTAGTCGCAGACGATTTCCACGCTGCCCTGTTCCAGCAACACCTCGCCCACCTCCTGGCCGCCCAACATCTTCAGCATGTCGCCGACGCGTTCGCGGCTGCAATTGCAGGCGAAGCTCACCGTCTCCTGATCGAACACCCGCACCGTTTCCTCGTGGAACAGACGGTGCAGGACGTCCTCGGCCGGCAGGCCCAGCAGTTCGTCCGCCCTCAGCGTGGCGCCCAGCATCTGGATGCGCTCCCAGCCTTCCGGATCGCCATGGCCTTCCGGCAGTTTCTGCAACAGCATACCGGCGGCGGTTTCGTCGCTGGAGGCCAGGATCAGCCGGGTTTCCAACTGCTCGGAACGCAGCATGTAGTTCTCCAGCATCTCGCCTATGCTGTCGCCCTCCAGCGCCACGATGCCCTGCCAGGTTTGCGCCTTGTCCACGCGCGGCTCCAGCGTCACCACAAAACGCCCGTGCCCGCCCAGCAAGGACTGGATGGAAGCGTCGTCGGCAATGCCGTCGTCCCACTTGGCGGTGGCGCGGATGGTGCGGTCGTTATTGCACTCCACCACCGCCAGCTTCAGGGCGCCGGCGCCGTGAAGCTGCAGGATCAGCGCGCCGTCGAACTTGAGGTTGGCGGCCATCAGCTCGGCCGCCGCCATCATTTCGCCGACGATCTTCTTCATGGCCGGCGGGTAGCTGCGGCGGGCCAGCACCTGCTGCCAGGCGCCGTCCAGGCGCACCAAGGCACCGCGCACCGGCGCGCCGTCAAACAAAAATCGTTGCAATCTGTCTTGTGTGCTCATGCTGTGTCTTTCTTTTCCTTGTCCGCCGCCAGCTCTACGGTATAGACCGTCATCGGCATCGAAGAGCTGACGTCGAATTCGCAGCCGGCGCGCACGCCGATTTCGGCGATTTCGCGCGCACTCAGCGCCTGGTCGTACACCGCGTACATCGCGCCCATCGCGAACTTGCGGCCGGAGCCTATCGCCCAGATGCGGGAAAACTCATAGATCTCGCGCATGGGGTAAACCCCGAAAATACCGTGACGGTTGGCGATCACCACCATCATCTGGCTGGATTCGTACGGATCTTCCTCGTCCTCCTCGGGACGCAGGTAGAAACCGTCCTTCAGCTTGGGATGCAGCTTGCGGAAGGTTTCGAAAATGCCCTGGCGGCTGCTCAAGTCTTTTTTCTTCAACTCCTTCAGCGCGCCTTGCAGCACCAGGTCATGCGCGGCCGAGCCGGAGATGGCCAGATAGCTGTCCCCGTGCTGGAAAATCTTGTTGTGGAAACAATCATAGCCGGCCAGCAGCTTCTGGTCGTCGCCAAAAGTGGTCTGGCTGTCTGCGGCGATCGCAATCTGATCGCCCTTTCTTACCGCCACGATGGTAGTCATCCCTGCGCCTTTTTCGTCGATGGCGGCCCCGGGTTCGGCGGCCGCGCAAAACCGCCTATTGTATCGGCTTACGCCCGGCAACCCAAGCTTTGCGCCCGCGGCCGGCTTTGGGGGAGATGGGGACCGCCGGCGCGAATCTCAAGGCCGCAGCGCGGCCGCGACGAGATGACAAAGCGGGTTTTTATCGATACAATGATATTGATTCTCATTTACAAAAAAGCCATGCAATTCCACGCTCAAGACTTTCCCATCGTCTGGCTGGATCGCCGCCGCCCGGATGGACAGCAGCCCACCGACATCTTCGCCACGCTGGACCAGCTGCTGCTCCAGCAACGCCCCTTCGTCTTCATCGCCAAGGAACCGGCCCCCACCGAGCTGGACCTGCACGCGCGCATCATCCGCAAGATGGCGGCGCTGTGGGTCAAGGACAACCGGCTGCAAATCCGCCAGCTGATCCGGGGCACCATCGTGATCGCTCCTCTGACCGACCAACAGCGCTATCTGGACGAGTTCGCGCCGCGCTTCGAAAAATTCTGGGGCTATCCGCTGCGCCACCGCCCGGACTGCGACGCGGCGCTGAACCTGGCGGCGGAACTGCTGGCCGGCCCGCCCGCCGTCGGCCACGCCCTCAGGCGTCGCGCAGTTCGAAATCGTGGCTGATGTCGGCGGTTTTGCCCAGCATGATGGAGGCGGAACAGTATTTCTCCGCCGACAGCCTGATCGCCCGCTCCACCGCGTCCGCCTTCAGTTCGCGCCCGCTCACCACAAAGTGGAAATGAATGCGGGTGAACACCTTGGGCTCCTCCTCGGCGCGCTCGGCCTCGATCTCCACCCAGCAATCGCTGACCTGCTGCCGCGATTTCTTCAGAATGGTGATCACATCGTAGCTGGTGCAGCCGGCGGTGCCCAAGAGCAACAACTCCATGGGCCGCGGCCCCAGATTCCTGCCGCCGCCCTCCGGCGCGCCGTCCATCACCACCGCGTGACCGCTGCCGCTTTCGCCCAGAAAACACACGCCGTCCACCCACTTCAACCTGGCTTTCATCCCCGCCTCTCCTCATAGTAGGAATTCCGAAACGGCCTAGCCTAACATCCGGATTTGGGCGAACAAAGATTCACCGGTAAAATAGAAAGATTGTCCCGCTATATCCGAGCTGCGCCCAAACATGCTGGTACTAGGTATTGAATCTTCCTGCGACGAAACCGGAGTCGCTTTGTACGACACAGACGGCGGCCTGCTGGCCCACCAACTGCACACTCAGATGGCCATGCACGCCGAATACGGCGGCGTGGTCCCCGAGCTGGCCAGCCGCGACCACATCCGCCGCGCCATCCCGCTGACCGAGGCCTGCCTGGCCGAGGCCGGCAAGACCCTGGCCGACCTCGACGCCATCGCCTACACCCAGGGCCCCGGCCTAGGCGGCGCGTTGCTGGTGGGCGCCAGCGTGGCCAACGCGCTGGCCTTCGGCCTGAACATCCCGGTGCTGGGCGTCCATCATCTGGAAGGCCATCTGCTGTCTCCTCTGCTGGCCGAGCCCAAGCCCGAGTTCCCCTTCCTGGCCCTGCTGGTTTCCGGCGGCCACACGCAGCTGATGGCGGTGCGCGGCGTAGGCGACTACCAAATCCTGGGCGAAACCCTGGACGACGCCGCCGGCGAGGCCTTCGACAAGACCGCCAAACTGCTGGGCCTGCCCTATCCCGGCGGCCCGCTGCTGTCGCGGCTGGCCGAGGAAGGCGATCCGGCCCGCTTCACCCTGCCGCGGCCGATGCTGAACTCCGGCGATCTCGACATGAGCTTTTCCGGCCTGAAAACCGCGGTGCTGACGCTGAGCAAGCAGGTGGCGGACGACGACGGCCACATCGACGAGCAAACGCGCAAGGACATCTGCCGCGCCTTCCAGGAAGCCATCGTCGAAGTGCTGACCAAGAAATCGCTGGCCGCGCTCAAGCAGTGCGGCATGAAGCGGCTGGTGGTGGCCGGCGGCGTCGGCGCCAACAAGCAGCTGCGCGCCGCGCTGGACGAGGCCGCGCGCCGGCGCCGCTTCGAAGTCTTCTACCCGCCGCTGGCGCTGTGCACCGACAACGGCGCGATGATCGCCTTCGCCGGCGCGATGCGGCTGAAACACGCCCAAGCCCCCGGCAGTTACTCGATCAAGCCGCGCTGGGATCTCAGCGCGCTACCCCCGGCCTGACCCACACCCATGCGCCGCGCCGGCCGCGAACGCCGGCGCGGCCGTTCGGACTCCTATGATTCAACTCAAAAACCTCAATCTGCGCCGCGGCCTGAAAGAATTGCTGCTAGGCGCCAACCTGACGCTCAACCCCGGCTACAAGACCGGCCTCACCGGCGCCAACGGCGCCGGCAAATCCAGCCTGTTCGCGCTCTTGATGGGCGAACTGCACGCCGACAGCGGCGACGCGTTGCTGCCGCCGCACTGGACCATCGCCCATGTGGCGCAGGAAACGCCGGCGCTGGAACGCTCGGCGCTGGACTACGTGCTGGACGGCGACCATGAGCTGCGCCAGCTGGAACAGGGGCTGCGGGACGCCGAAGAGCGGCACGACGGCAACGCCATCGGCCATCTGCACGGCGAACTGGCGCGCATCGACGCCTACGCCGCGCCGGCGCGCGCCGGCAAGCTGCTGACCGGCCTGGGCTTCGACGTGGACGCCCAGCAACGGCCGGTGGCCAGCTTCTCCGGCGGCTGGCGCATGCGCCTCAACCTGGCCCAGGCGCTGATGTGCCGCTCAGACCTGCTGCTGCTGGACGAACCCACCAACCACCTGGACCTGGAAACCGTGCTGTGGCTGGAAGACTGGCTGCAAGGCTATCCCGGCACCCTGCTGATGATTTCCCACGACCGCGACTTCCTGGACAGCGTCTGCGACCACATCGTCGAAGTCGCCAACCAGGAACTGACGCTGTACACCGGCAACTACAGCCAGTTCGAAGTGATGCGCGCGGAAAAACTGGCGCGCCAGCAAGGCGAATACGAAAAGCAGCAGCGCCAGATCGCCCACCTGGAATCCTTCGTCAACCGCTTCAAGGCCAAGGCGTCCAAGGCGCGCCAGGCGCAAAGCCGGGTCAAGGCGCTGGAAAAGCTGGAGCGCATCGCGCCGGCCCACGTGGCTTCGCCGTTCGACTTCCACTTCGACAGCCCGGACAACCTGCCCAATCCGCTGCTGAAGCTGGAACAGGCCGACGTCGGCTACGGCTCCACCGCCATTCTTAGCGGATTGAATCTATCGGTGGAGGCCGGCGCGCGCATCGGCCTGCTCGGCGTCAACGGCGCCGGCAAATCCACCCTGGTCAAGCTGCTGTCCGGCGACCTCGCGCCGCTGCGCGGCGAAGTCGTCAACGCGCAGACGCTGAAGATAGGCTATTTCGCCCAGCACACGCTGGAGACCCTGCGCGAAGACGAAACGCCGCTGCAGCATATGCAAAGACTGGCGCCCACCACGCGCGAACTGGAGTTGCGCAGCTTCCTGGGCGGCTTCAACTTCCGCGGCGACGCCGCCACCGATCCGGTGGGCCCGATGTCCGGCGGCGAGAAAGCGCGGCTGGCGCTGGCGATGATAGTCTGGCAAAAACCCAATCTGCTGCTGCTGGACGAACCCACCAACCACCTGGACCTGGAAATGCGCCACGCGCTGACCATGGCCTTGCAGGATTTCAGCGGCGCGCTGATCGTGGTGTCCCACGACCGCAGCCTGCTGGAGGCCACCACCGATATTTTCTGGCTGGTCAGCCACGGCAAGGTTCAACCCTTCGACGGCGATCTGGAAGATTACCGCCAATGGCGGCTGACCCTGCTGGCCGACGCCGGCAAGCCCTCCTCCGGAGACGCCCAAGGCCTGAACCGCAAGGAACAGAAACGCCAGGAAGCGGAAGCGCGACAACGGCTGTCCCTGCTGCGCAAACCGCTGCAGAACAAGCTGAACAAGCTGGAAAAGGAACTGGACCAGCTCAGCGCGGCGAAAGCCGAACTGGACGGCTTCATGGCCTCCGCCGACGCCTACGAGGACGCCAACCGGCAACGGCTGGCCGACGCGGTGCGCCGCCAGGGCGAGGTGGCGACCCGTCTGGCCGAAGTGGAGGAAGCCTGGCTGGACGCCCAGACCGAACTGGAGGCCTTGGAACAAGCGGAATGAAGGCGGCGGCGGCCCGGGTTTTCCACAGCAATCGCCGGATAACTGTGTGGATAACCCCGGCCGGACGCCAAAAAAACTTTTGCAATTAGCCACTTGCCTCTTACGCTTATAAAAAAGGCAAATCCGGGGAACTTTCCCACCTTGCCAATGGGCAAATCTGGTGACAGCATGTGGATAAGACCGGCAACTCCATGATTGCAAAAAACAAATGACTGCCGCCCATTTTTTACGCAAGGCCGCGCAACGCCTTCCCCGCCGCCACGCATGCCCGTCGCCCATCCGACGCGTCCTGCTTGCCGGCCTGCTGCTCGCCGGCGCCGCCGCCGCCGAGCCCCCCATCCGGCTCAACACCCATCAGCAAGCTCCGCTTTCCTTCCGCAAGGAGGACGGCAGCGCCGACGGCCTGGCGGTGCAAGTGGTGCAATGCGCGCTCAAACAACTGCAACGCCCCTACTCCATCGCCTTCCTGCCGTGGCCGCGCGCGCAATGGCAGGTGCAGCACCAGCAGGCCGACGCCTTCTTCACCGCCACGCCGTCCGCGGAGCGCGACGGCTACGCGGTGTTGTCCGCCCCCATCCTGCCTTACGAGCGGCGCTGGTATCTGCTGAAGGACAATCCGCAATCCCCGTCCGGCAGCGACTTCAAGCGCCAGGGCCGCACCGCCGCCTTCAACGGCTCCAATATGGACGACTGGCTGCGCGAACACGGTTACCAGCTCACCTCCACCCCGCCCAATAGCGAACAGCTGGTCAAGATGCTTCTGAGCCGCCGCGTCGACGCCATTCTCGGCAACGCCTACGTGGTGGACGCGCTGATCGCCAAGATGGGCGTGCAGGAGCAGCTGCGCAGCGAACTGGCGCAAAGCCTGCCCTTCGGCGTCTACTTCGGCAAAGCCTTTCTCGCCCGCGAATCGCCGCAGTTCCTGACGCAATTCAATCGCGCGGTGCAAACCTGCCGCGCCAAATAAAAAAGCCGCCATCTCTGGCGGCTTTTCAATGCGGCTTGGCTGCGCGGATCAGACCGGAGCCGGCTCCTTCATCAGCAGCGTGGACAGCTCCGCCAGCTTGCGCTTCAGCTCGCGGCGGTCCACCACCATGTCCACCGCGCCCTTGCTCAGCAGGAACTCGGCGCGCTGAAAGCCTTCCGGCAAGGTTTCGCGCACGGTTTGCTCGATCACCCGCGCGCCGGCGAAGCCGATGCGCGCCTTGGGTTCGGCCAGCACCACGTCGCCCAGGAAGGCGAAGGAGGCGGACACGCCGCCCATGGTCGGGTCGGTCAGGATCGAGATGAAGGGCAGCTTGGCGTCGGTCAGCAGCTGCAAGGCCGCGCTGGTCTTGGCCATCTGCATCAGCGAGTTCAAGCCTTCCTGCATCCGCGCGCCGCCGGAAGCGGCCACGCAGATGAAGGGCGCCTTGGCCTCCACCGCGGCGCGCACGCCGCGCACGAAGCGCTCGCCCACCACCGAGCCCATGGAACCGCCGATGAATTTGAATTCAAACGCGGCCACCACCACCGGCATCGATTCGATGCTGCCCTGCATCACCACCAGCGCGTCGTCCTCGCCGGTGTCGCTCTTGGCGGCGGTCAGGCGGTCCGGATATTTCTTGCTGTCCTTGAACTTCAGGATATCCACCGGCTTGACCTCTTCGCCCAACTCGCGACGGCCTTCTTCATCCAGCAGCAGGTTCAGACGTTCGCGCGCGGTCAGCGGATGGTGGTGATTACACTTGGGACACACCTGCAGATTGCTCTCCAGATCGGTGTAATACAACACGGCTTCGCATTCCGGGCACTTGCTCCAAAGCCCCTCCGGTACCGCGGAAGGTTTGTCGGCGCGGTTGTCGCGCTTGATCTTCGGCGGCAGGAGCTTATTCAACCAGCTCATGCTGACTCCTTGATTCTTGTGCCCGCCGCCAAACGGCGGGCACAGTAAAACGGGGGCTGAGCCCCCGCAGTGTTCTATCGGATGGCGGCCTTCAGTTCGGCCACCAGACGGGTTAACCGCTCTTTGGCGGTTTCGGGTGTCGCCGCCTCAATTTCCTGCACCAAACGGCTGCCCACCACCACCGCGTCTGCGGCGGCGGAGATCGCCTTGGCTGTCGCACCGTCGCGAATGCCAAAGCCGACGCCTATCGGTACGGTCAAATATTCTCTAAGGGCAGCAATTTTACGCGCTACGTCGTCAATGTCCAGATGCCCGGCGCCGGTCACCCCCTTCAGAGACACATAATAGACGTATCCGCGCGCCAGTTTGGCGATTTCCGCCACACGTTGCGGCGGCGTGGTGGGCGCGATCAGGAATACCGGATCCAGGCCGTTGGCGGTCAAGGCCGCCGACAGATCGGCGGATTCCTCCGGCGGGCTGTCCACGGTCAGCACCCCGTCGACGCCGGCGGCCTTGGCCGCCGCGGCGAAGTCCTGATAGCCCATGGCGAACACCGGATTCAGATAACCCATCAGCACCACCGGGGTGTGATCGTTGTCGCGGCGGAACGCCGCCACCAGCTCCAGCACCTGGCGCAAACCCACTTTGTGGACCAGAGCGCGCTCGGAGGCGCGCTGGATCACCGGGCCGTCGGCCATCGGATCGGAAAACGGCACCCCCAGTTCGATGATGTCGGCGCCGCCCTCCACCAGGCCGTGCATCAGTTGCACGGTCAGCTGCGGCGACGGGTCGCCGGCGGTGATGAAAGGGATCAGCGCCTTGCCGCCGGCCAGCGCTTCAAAACATTTGGCGATACGTGACATAGCGCCTCCTTACAGAGTGATGCCGGCAAGACCGGCCACAGTGTTGATGTCCTTGTCGCCGCGGCCGGACAGATTGACCAGAATCACCTGGTCCTTGCCCATCTTCGGCGCTTCCTTGACGGCCCAGGCCAGCGCGTGGCTGGATTCCAGCGCCGGGATGATGCCCTCGAAGTGACAACAGTCGTGGAAGGCGCGCAAAGCCTCATCGTCGTTGATCGCCACGTAGTCGGCGCGGCCGATGTCCTTCAGATAGCTGTGCTCCGGCCCCACGCCCGGATAATCCAGGCCGGCGGACACCGAATGGGTTTCCACCACCTGGCCGTTCTCGTCCTGCATCAGATAGCTCTTGGCGCCGTGCAGCACGCCCAGGGGCGCGCCGCCGGAAATCGGCGCCGCGTGCTTGCCGGAATCCAGGCCCAGACCGCCGGCCTCTACGCCCACCATGCGCACGCCGTCCACGCCGATATACGGGTAGAACATGCCGATGGCGTTGGAGCCGCCGCCTACGCAAGCCACCACCACATCCGGCTGGCGGCCGATCACTTCCGGCATCTGCACCTTGGCCTCCTCGCCGATCACCGACACGAAATCGCGCACCAGCATCGGATAGGGATGCGGACCGGCCGCGGTGCCCAGGATGTAGAAGGTGCTGTCGATATTGGTCACCCAGTCTCGCATCGCCTCGTTCAAGGCGTCCTTCAGCGTCTTGGAACCGGACTCCACCGGCACCACGGTGGCGCCCAGCAGCTTCATGCGGAACACATTGGGCGATTGGCGCTTGATGTCCTCCGCGCCCATATACACCACGCACTCCATGCCGTAGCGCGCCGCCACGGTGGCGGAGGCCACGCCGTGCTGGCCGGCGCCGGTTTCGGCGATCACCCGCTTCTTGCCCATGCGCCGCGCCAGCAGCGCCTGGCCGATGGCGTTGTTGATCTTGTGCGCACCGGTATGGTTCAGGTCTTCGCGCTTAAGATAGATCTGCGCGCCGCCCAGTTGCTCGGACCAGCGCTTGGCGTGGTAGACCGGGCTGGGCCGGCCGACGTAGTGCTTGAGCTCGTGGCGGAATTCTTCCCAGAACGACGGGTCGGCCTTGACGCGAGCGTACTCGTTCTTCAGCTCGTCCAGCGCCGCCATCAAAGTTTCGGCGACATAGACGCCGCCATGCGGGCCAAAATGGCCCTGGGCGTCCGGCAGGTCATAACGATCCATGTCTAACTCCTGATATGAACGCCGCCATTCTGGCGGCATCTTTGATTCCCTTGGACGCCTCCACACCGCTGGAGACGTCGACCGCGGCCGGGCGCACCTGCGCCACCGCCGCCACCACATTGTGTTCGTCCAGGCCTCCGGACAGGATCAGCGGCAGAGGCAAGGCCTCCGGCAGCAAGCTCCAGTCGAAGGTGGCGCCGGTGCCGCCGTGCGCGCCTTCGACGAAGGCGTCGCTCAGCACCGCGCGCGCGTCCGGGTAGGCGGCGGCGATCTCGGCCAGGTCCACGCCCGGCTTCACCCGCACCGCTTTCAGATAAGGCCGCTGGAAAGAGCGGCAGAAGGCGGCGTCTTCCTCGCCGTGGAACTGCAAGATGTCGATCGCGCAGGCGGCCAGCACTTCGCGCACGTACTCCGGCTCCGGATTGACAAACAAGGCCACCACGCTGACGAAGGGCGGCAGCGCCGCGATCACCGCGCGCGCCTGCTCGAGGTCGACATGGCGCGGGCTCTTGGCGTAGAACACCAGGCCGATGGCGTCGGCGCCCAGCCGCGCGGCCTCGACGCCGTCTTCCGGCCGGGTAATGCCGCAAATTTTGATTCGGGTCGTGCCGCCCACTCTCATCTCCACAAAGCCAGCCGCGCGGCGTCCGCCTGCGACGGCAAATCGTATGTTTCCGGATAACCCACGCCGGTCAGGTACAAACCGTCCGGCATGAAGGTGGGCGGCGCGAAGGTACGGTCGCGCGCGGCCAGCAAGCCCGCCATCTCATCCGCGCGCAAAGCGCCCTTGCCCACGTAGACCAGCGCGCCGACGATATTGCGCACCATATGATGCAGGAAGGCGTCCGCCAGCAGATCGAAGCGGATCAGGCCGTCTTGCTCGCTGATGTCCAGCCGCTGCAAATCCTTGAGCGGCGATTTGGCCTGGCACTCCGAGGCGCGGAAACTGGAAAAATCATGCCGCCCCAACAGATGCGCCGCCGCCTCTCGCATCGCCGCCACGTCCAGCGCCTGATGAAACCAGCCCATCTTGCCGGCCAGCAGACAGGGCCGCACCGGGCTGGTCAGCAGAAAATAGCTGTAACTGCGGGAAAACGCCGAAAAACGCGCGTGAAAATCCGCCGACACCTCCCGCGCCCACACCACCGCCACCTCAGCCGGCAGCAAGGCGTTGACGCCGCGCACCCAGGCGTTCAGCGGCCGCTCGGCCGGGCTGTCGAAATGCACCACTTGCATGGCCGCATGCACGCCGGCGTCGGTCCTGCCCGCGGCCAGCGTGCCGACGGCCTCCACGCCGGCGATCTGCGCGATCGCCTGATTCAATCTGTCCTGCACCGTATTGCCATGCGGCTGAGTCTGCCAGCCGGCGAACGCCCGACCGTCATACTCGATGCCGAGCGCTATCCTCATGCCCACACCTTCTTCAAACTCCGACGCGGCGCGCCGCGTCGTTTCAGCAATAAAGCACTCACTCTACCTTATCCTGCCCGGTTTGCGCCACGACCAAACGATGACGTTTGCTGCGAACGCACGAGAAAAGCGCCCAACCGCGGCATAAGACGCCGTCGAAGCAAAACGAAAAGAGGCCGGCTCGCGTCAAGCGCGACCGACCTCTTCCATGCGCGCGGGCGCGACCGGCGCTTTAGCGGCCGGCCTCCTTCATCAAGGCGTCCGCGGTTTCTTTGTCGCCCATCTCCAGATACAGCTTGGCCAACTCCATTTTCTCCTCGTCCGGGCTCGCCGCGGCTGCCGGCGCGGGCGTCGGTGCTGCCGCGACGGGCGCGGGTGCCGGTGTGGGCGCTGCCGCGACGGGGGCCGCGGGAGCGGCTACAGGCGCAGGCTCGGCGGCCGCGGGCGGCGGCGCATCCGCCGCTGGCTCGGGCTTGGCCTGGGCGAACAGCGGATGGCCTGGCGCGACGGTCTGGCCGATTTCGCACACCCTCATCCATAAGGTGCTGTCCTTGCCGAACACGCCCTTGGCGGTGGTGGCCTCGGCGATGAACATCTGCTTGTCCTGCTGGGTGGACAAGACTTCCAGCAATTTGTAGCGCAAATCCTGCCGCATCGGCTCGTGAGCCAAGCCTTCGCGCAGAATCTCCAAAGCCTGGTCATCGCGGCCGTAGGCCAGGTAGACGTCGGCTTCGGCCACCCGGTCCACCGAGGATAGGTCGATACCGTCACCCTTCTTCAAGGAGCTCATCAAGGTCGTCAACGGCCCCAACATCGACGCGCCCGCCGCCGTGCCGCTCAAGGCCGGCGCGGCAGGCTCGTCCTTGCCGCCGCCCTTGCGTTTGCGCCGCGCCAGCAGCAAGGCCACCAGGCCCAGCGCCGCCGCGGCCCCGCCCAGCTTCCAGCGCATGGACTCGTCGGACAAGGCCGCGGCCAATTCGTCCGTCCAGCCATTGGCCGCCGCCGTGACCGGCGTAGCCTTGCTGTCGACGGGTTTGGCCGGCGGCGGCTCGTGCTGAGCGGCCGCTTCGACAACCGGAGGCTTCTCCGCGTGTTCCGCCGTCGCCGCCTGCGGCGCGGACGCCGCCGCGACCGGCATGGAACTGACGGCCGCCACCTTGGGTTCCGGCTTGGGTTCCGGCTTGGGTTCCGGCTTGGGTTCCGGCTTGGGTTCCGGCTTGGTCTCGACCTTGGGCTCCGGCGCGGACTCGGGGCCGGGCTCTCTTTCCGCCGGCGCTGGGGCCGGCGCGGCCTTGGCCGCCGCCTGGCGCTGGTAATCCTGGATTTTCTGTTCCAGCGCCTTGGCCCGCTGCTCGGCTTGCTGCAGGGCCTGGTCTTGCCGCTGCAGCATCTGCTGCAAATGCCTCTCCTGCTGCGACGGCGCGGCCGCTTGCCTCGGGGCTTCCGCCGCCGGAGCCGGTTTGGACGCTTCCTTGGCGACAGGCGGATGCGCCGGCGCGAGCGGAGCGGCCGGCTTGGCCGCCGATTTGGCCTCTACGGGTTTGTGCTCCTGCGGTTTGGATTCCGGCGGCTTGTGTTCCTGCCGCGCGGCTTCCGGCGGCTTGCGTTCCGGGGGCTTCTGCGCCGGCGGCTGATGCTCCTGCGGCGCTCGCGCCTGGGGCTTGCTGTCTTGCGGCGCGCTTTTCTCAGCCGCGCGGGCCTCGGGCGAAACCGCCGGCCGCTTAGGCTCCGCAGCGCGGGCGGCGCTCTGGCCGCGCAGTTGCCACTCCGATGGATATTCCAGCGCCACGCCGGCGCGCAGGCGGTTGGCGTCTCCGGCGATGAAGGCCTCGGGATTGCCTTGCAATAGTTGCTGCGCCACCGCGCCCGACTCCCCGCCGCCGCGCACGCGGCTGGCGATGCCGGACAGCGTGTCGCCCTTGAGCACCCGGTACACTTTCAAACCCTGCGTCTTGGCGACGGGGGCCGGCTTGACCGCCGAATGGGGGTCCAGCAACACCGAGTAGTTTTTCTGCGCCTTGAGCTTGCCCGCCGCCACCTCCAGCCGGAAGGCCAGCATCGGCTCGGTCACCGGCTGCTCGGTGCGCAATTGCACATTAAAGCGGCCCTTGGCCACTTTTTCGACGTGGGGCACGATGGAAGCCACCAGGCGCACTTGCTGGGCGTTGGGCTCGCCCTGCGCCGCCACAGCGAACAAGGCCAGCCGCGGCGGGTCCGCCTGATCCAAGGCGCTGCCCTGCAAAGTCAGCTCCAACAGCAAGGGTTCGCCCAGACGGGAACGCAAGCGGGCGTCGCTCAGGCCCAAGGAATCCAGCCGCGGCGAGGCGTCGACGCCAGCCAGCGGCTTCTTGCCCTCCTCCCGCGCCGGCGCGGGCTTGTTGCGCGGGCCGTCTCGCCGATAATCCACTTCGAACTCGCGCACCAGCCGGCCGGCCGGCCAACTCAGATCCACGGCGAAGCGCAGCAGCGGCTCCGGATAACTGGCGGCGCCCTTGACCTGGATTTTCTGAACATTGCCGTCCGGTTTACGGACGATGGAAAACTGCAGGCTGCCGGCGGAACCGCTATAAGTGGACAACAGCGGATAGCGGTTGCGATCCGCCAGGCCCACCAGCACATTGTCGGAGGGCTCCTCGTCCACCACCGGAATTTCCGCTAGGAAAGGCTCGCCATCGGCGGACAACACCCGGATCGGCCCCAAGCCGGCCGTAGCGGCCGCCGCCAGACCAAGACCGGCCAGCAGCGACGCGATTTGACTCATGCGTGTCTTGAAAGACATGAACGAATTTCCCCACCCTCATTCTTCGAAGCCGCCGCGCCGCTTGCCTTGGCCGGCAGCCGGGTCTCGACAGGCCCTTATAACGTTTTAATTATTGCAACGAAACTATACAACAACCACTTAGCGAGGATAAATCGGGCGTCCCCGCCTCATTGCATCCAGGCAATGGCCAAAAAAGCCACACATTTTCCGGTTTTTCGCCTAAAAACCACGCACCGGCGCGAGATCGTCAAGCGGCGGGAGGAGTGACTCCATCCCGCCGCTCATTGCCTTTGAAGCTGCCCCATGTCCGCAGCGCCGCGTCGGACGTTCACGACGAGCGCCGCTTCGCAATCCTCATGCGCCAAGCGGACACCTGCTTTCTCAGCCGTTGTCGCCTTGGCTCGCGAGACCTTGAACCGGCTTTCAGCCTCTATCTCAGGCGCTGATCGTGGCCAGCAAGGCCTCGGCCTCCGCCTTGAGCGGCCCCTGCGCCTCGGCGATCAGATCCTGCAATACTTCTTTGGCGCCGTCGCGGTCTCCCATGTCCAGATATACCTTGGCCAGGTCCAGCTTGGTGGCCAGCGGGTCGTCCAGCACCGACATGCCTTCGGCCTGCGCCGCCGCAGGGGCTTCCGCCTCGGCGGCCGGCGTTTCCGCCAACATGTCCTCGTACAGGGACTCGAAGCCCGCGGGCGGGGCCGCTTGCGGCGCCGGCGCTTCCGCTGCGGCCGGCGCTTCCGCCGCCATGCCTTCCAGATTGAAGTCGAAGTCCAGCAAATTGTTTTCCGCCGGCGCTGGCACCGCGGGCGCGGGCTCCGGCTTGGGTTCGGCCGCGGGCGGCGTCAGTTCCGTGTCCAGATCGAAATTGAGCAGATTGGCTTCCTCCGCCTTCTCCTCCTCGACCTGAGGTTCGGCGAACAGCGCGGCCAAGGGATCGTCCTCGGGCGCGGCCGCTTCCGGCGCGGCGACCGGTTCAGGCGCGGCGGCCGGCTCCGTCGGCGCGGCCTCGGGCTCGCCGAACAATTCCCGGTCCAGATCGATGCCGCCCGGGGGCGACGTCGGCGCGGGCGCGGCTTCGATGTCCTCGCCCTCGCCGTCCGACAAGTACAAAGAGTTGGTCGGGTCTATCGAGCGCCCCATCGCCGCTGCCTTGGCCCAGATCGGACCATGGCCGTCGAAGGTGGCGTGCATTTCCCGCGCCAGTTTTTCAAAGCTGGCGACGTCCGGCCGCGCCGCGTAGATCTCCATCAGCTTCAGCCTGACTTCCTGGCGCGACGGATCTTTGGCCAGCGCGTCCTTGAGGATGTCCTCGGCCTGCACGTCGCGGCCGTAGGCGATGTACACCTCGGCTTCCGCCACCGGGTCGACTTCGGCCGCGTCGATGGCGCCGGCCGCCTGGGTGAAGTTGCTCATGAAGGAATGGCCGCCGCCCACCGACGGCGGCTCCATGCCGGAAGACGCGCCGCGGCTCAGAGCGGCGCTGGTATTGTTGGCGGACAGCGACAAGGGCTTGCCGCCCTTGCGCCGGCGCGCCAGCAGCAGGCCCAGAGCGCCCAACAGGCCCAGGCCGGCCACGCCGCCGCCCACCAGCGGCAGATGGTCTATCACTTTATCCAGCAGCGAAGGTTCCGGCGTCGGAGGCGCCGCCGCCGGCTTGGCCGCGGGCTTGTGCTCCGCCGGGGCGGGCTTGGCCGCGGGCGCCGGGGCCGGCGCGCTGGCGGCGTGCGCGGGAGCGCTGGCCGCCGTCGGCTCGGCCGCGGCCGGAACGGCACTGGGGCTGGAACTGGGCATGGCCGGCAAAGGCTTGCCGGCCTGCAAGGCCTTCAATTGCTCTTCCAGCGCGCTGATGCGCGCCTCCGCGTTTTTCAGCGCCTGCTCGCGCGCCGCCACTTGCTGTTCGAGATCGGTCAGCTTGCCGCCGCCCGGCTCGCTGGGCACCAGCTTCAGCACATCGGAGCCGGCCTTGGCTTCGCCCGCCGGCGCAGCGGGCTGGCCGCCCAGAATGCTGGCCACCTGAGCGGCGCTCAGGGCTTTGATCTTGCGGCTGGTCGGCACTTTCAGCACCGCGCCCAGCTTGAGGCGGCTGACGTCGCCGTCGACAAAGGCGTCGGGGTTGGCCTGGGCCAGCGCGGCCATGGTCTGGTCCAGCGTGGCGCCGCGCGGCCTCACCTTGCCGGCCAGGCCGCGCAGGGTGGAGCCGGACTTCACTTTGAGAATGCCGGGCTGCGGCCGCGCAATGGGCGCGACGTTGCCGCGGTAGCGGCTGGACAGATTGTTGTCTGCGTAGCTGGGCACGTCCTGCACGATGTTGGCGGACGGCGAGGCCATAGAGTAATTGCTGGGGTCCAACAGCACGGTGTACTCGCGCACCGCGCGTCCCGACGAGGTCTTGGCCTCCACCACGAAGCGCAGATAGGGGTCGTTGATGGGGCCGGAAGAACTGATGCGTATCATAGCGCCGCGCGAGCTGGGCGCCACGCTGAAGCGGAGCATATTGAGCACCGTGGCGTAATCGACGTTCAAATCCTGAAACGTATCCGCCCCGGCCAGCCCTATCCTCGCACTCTCCAGTTCCGCCGCCCTTACCCCGGTCAATTCGATATCGGCGCGGAACGGCTCGCCCAGATTGGACCTGACGTTGATTTTCCCCAGCCCTGCCCAGGCGCTGGCGGAGCAGGCCAAAGCCACCGCCAGAACGCCGATTCTGATTTTTGCCTGATGTGTCACTGTCAACCTTCCGGCACGGTTTATCTTGATTTTATTTGCGCTGGCCCAGCGGGCGCAGACGGTAACTGTTGCAATCTTAGGCCCTGCGGCTGTTTTTAGCTAGATTTCATAATGACGCCGTTTACCCGCGATTTCCGCCGCAGCCATGAAACAGGGCGGCACTCTCGCGAATGCCGCCCTCTGTCCGCGCGATACGCGGCTTCAGCCAAACCGCCGGATTAGATCAAGCCATTCTGCTTTAACAGGGTTTCGGCGATATTCACGCAATTGAGCGCGGCGCCGGCCTTCACATTGTCGGCGGCCAGCCAGAAACTCAGCGTCCGGCCCTTGCCGCGCAGGCGGCTGACCCACACCGCCTCGTTGCCGGTAGCTTCCATCGGCGTCACATAGCCGCCCAGCTTGTCCACGGCCACCACTTGCAAGCCTGCCGCAAGCAGACGTTTGCGCGCTTGCTCCATGTCAAATTCATGTTCGAATGCCGCGTTCACCGCCCAGGCGTGGCCAAAGAATACCGGCACGCGCACGCAGGTGGCCTCCACTTGCAACTGCGGCAGATCCAGCAGCCGCGTCAATTCGCACTCCACCGAGCGCTCTTCTTCGGACGTACCGTCCGCGTCCAGCGCGCCGATCTGCGGCAACACGTTGAAAGCGATGCGCTTGTCGTAGACCCGGCTTTCGGTCTCGCGCTGGGAGAACAGCGCCGTGGTCTGATCCGCCAGCTCTTCCATCGCCGCCTGGCCGCTGCCGGACACCGATTGATAGGTAGCCACCGACACGCGCTGCAAGCCCAACGGGCGCAGCGCCGCCAGCGCCAGCGCCAGCGGCGTCACCGTGCAATTGGGCGCGGCGGCCAGCGCGGCTTCGCCTGCGTCCGCCAGCAAGGCGCCGTTGATGGCGGGAATCACCAGCGGGACACTGTCGTCCTCGCGGAAGGCGGAGCTGAAATCCACCACCGCCGCGCCTGCCGCGCGCGCCAACGGCGCGTACTCGCGCGCCAGCTCGCTGCCGGCCGCGAAGATGGCCAGCGCCACGTTTTCAAAGGCGAAACCGTCGATGGGATGCACGTCCAGCTCCAGATTGCCGTAGGCGGCGGTCTCGCCTTCCTTGTCCGCCGCGTCCACGGCAAAGACCCGGCCAACGGGCAATTGGCGCTGGGCCAGCAGTTCCAGTACCGCCTGGCCCACCAGGCCGGTGGCGCCGACTACGGCGAGCTGAATAGAGTTCGACATCGCTTTACTTTCTCAATCAATCATTGCAAACAGAATACCGCGCGCAAAAAAGGGCACCTCAGTGCCCTTTTCAACTAGGCCGCGCGTTTGACGCGCGGCTCGGCAGTAGGTGCTCGCCAAGGCGAGCCCCAGGCTGCCGCCATTCTACCCTGTCAGCGCTCGATCAGGATACGCAACATGCGACGCAGCGGTTCGGCCGCGCCCCACAGCAGTTGGTCGCCCACGGTGAAGGCGGACAGGTATTCGCCGCCCATCGCCATCTTGCGCAGGCGGCCCACCGGCGTGGCCAGCGTGCCGGTCACCGCCGCCGGGGTCAGCTCGGCCATCGAGGCCTCGCGGGTATTGGGCACCACTTTGGCCCAGGGATTGGCGGCGGCCAGCATGGCTTCGATCTCGTCCAGCGGCACATCGCGCTTGAGCTTGATGGTCAAGGCCTGGCTGTGGCAACGCATCGCGCCCACGCGCACGCACAAGCCGTCCACCGGCACCGGGTTGGCGGAGCGGCCCAGGATCTTGTTGGTTTCCACGCCGCCCTTCCATTCTTCCTTGGATTGGCCGTTGCCCAGGTCCTTGTCTATCCAAGGGATCAGGCTGCCGGCCAGCGGCACGCCGAAGTTCTGGCTGGGGAAATCGTCCGCGCGCAGGAAGTCCGACACTTTGCGGTCGATGTCCAGAATGGCGGACGCCGGGTCCGCCAGCAGGCCGGATACCTGGGCATTGATCGCGCCCATGCCAGACAGCAGTTCGCGCATATTCTGCGCGCCGGCGCCGGAGGCGGCCTGATAGGTCATGGAGGTGGCCCACTCCACCAGATCGTTCTGGAACAGGCCGCCCAGCGCCATCAGCATCAGCGACACGGTACAGTTGCCGCCGACGTAGTCCTTGACGCCGCGCGCCAGGCCCTGCTCGATCACCGCTTTATTGACCGGGTCCAGGATAATGATGGCATTGTCTTCCATGCGCAGCGCGGAAGCCGCGTCCACCCAGTAACCGTTCCAGCCGGCGGCGCGCAGCTGCGGATAGACTTCATTGGTGTAATCGCCGCCCTGGCAGGTGACGATCACGTCCATGGTCTTGAGTTCGGCGATGTCCTTCGCGTCTTTCAGCGCCGGGGCGTCGCGGCCGATGTCGGGGGCTTTGCCGCCCACATTGGAGGTGGTGAAGAACACCGGCTCGGCGATCGCCGCAAAATCGTTCTCTTCGCGCATGCGCTGCATCAGCACGGAACCCACCATGCCGCGCCAGCCAACAAAACCTACTCTCACTGGGTCTCTCCTGGTATCTGTCTGTCAAATCGTCGCGCCCGCCAGTGCGGCGGGCGGCTGTAATGTTGTCACCCCATTGTGCAGCGCGATAAAGCGTCAGGCAATGGGGTATTTCGTTTTTATTGTATTCAAATCAGAACAGATGGTTCGCCCGGCGCAAGCCGGGCGGACCACTGCCATTTACAGCGCCGACACCACCGCATCCCCCATCGCCGAGCAGCTGACCTTCTCGCAGCCGGCCTCGTAGATGTCGGCGGTGCGCAGGCCGCGCGCCAGCACGGTTTTCACTGCGTTTTCCACCCGCTGCGCCGCGTCTTCCAGGCCGAAGGTGTAGCGCAGCATCATCGCCGCGGACAGGATGGTGGCCAGCGGATTGGCCAGATTCTGCCCGGCGATGTCCGGCGCCGAGCCGTGCGAGGGCTCGTACAGGCCCTTGTTGTTTTCGTCCAGCGAGGCCGACGGCAACATGCCGATGGAGCCGGTCAGCATCGAGGCCTCGTCCGACAGGATGTCGCCGAAGATATTGCCGGTCACCATCACGTCGAACTGCTTGGGATTGCGCACCAGTTGCATCGCCGCGTTGTCCACGTACATATGGGACAACTCCACCTGCGGATACTCCTTGGCCACGTCTATCATCACCTCTTTCCAGAACTCGGTGGTTTCCAGCACATTGGCCTTGTCCACCGAGCACAAGCGCTTGTCGCGCTTCATCGCGATGCCGAAGGCGACATGGGCGATGCGGCGCACCTCGCCCTCGCTATAGCGCATGGTGTTGTAGGCCTCGCGCTCGCCCAGCTCGTTGACGGCGATGCCGCGCGGCTGGCCAAAGTAAATGTCGCCGGTCAGCTCCCGCACAATCATGATGTCCAGGCCGGACACCACTTCCGGCTTCAGCGTGGAGGCGTTGGCCAGTTCCGGATACAGGATGGCCGGGCGCAGGTTGGCGAACAGGTTCAAATCCTTGCGGATGGCCAGCAGGCCGCGCTCCGGCCGCAGCGGACGCTCCAGCTTGTCGTAGGCCGGGCCGCCCACCGCGCCCAGCAGCACCGCGTCGGATTCGCGGCACAGCTTCTGGGTGAACTCCGGATACGGCTGGCCGAAGGCGTCGTAGCCGGCCCCGCCCAAGGGCGCCTGTTCGGTTTCGATGGGCAGACCGTCCTTGCGCAGCACTTCCAGCACGCGCTGCGCCTGGGCGATGATTTCCGGACCGATGCCGTCACCCGGCAGAATGGCGATTTTCATACTGTTTTCCTTTTCAGTCTTGAGGACCGCGCCGGGTCAGCCGCTCCACCAGCACCCGCTCGCAACATTTGAATACGATATAAGCCGCCATCGCGGCATAGCCGGACGCCAGCAGTTCCAGCAATTGGCGCAACGCGCCGTCCATCGCCGCCTGCCAGCCGGCGTCCAGCCACAGCTTGAAATTCAATTGCAACAACAGGGCCAGATTGACCGTGCCCGCGCCGAACACCAGAAAGCTCAAGCCCAGCAGCGCGAAGGCCCAGCAGGGATGGCGATGCAACCAGGCCATCGCGCCGCGCCGGCCGTCGCCGCGGGCGGCGTTCATGTTCTGGCCCACAACACCATCACGTCGGCGCTGAAACTGCCGTCCGCCTCGATGGCGAAATAATCGCGCACCTCCCGGCCCATGCGCTGCTGCAGCAGGCGGATGGCCGCGGCCATCTCCGGCGGCGTGCGCATGCGCGCGGTCCAGGCGTCGAAGGCCAGCCGCAGCCGCTGGCGGCGCAGGCTGTCCACCGCGAAGCCGGCCTCGGCCAGCATCGCCAGCCATTCTCCGGCGCTGTAATCGCGCACGTGGCTGGAATCCCGCAGCACCTCCACCGCCTGCAGATGCGTGTCCAGCAAGGGCTGCCCCGGCGACATCACGTCTATCAGCGCCAACCGGCCGCCCGGCTTCAGCACGCGCCGCGCCTCGCGCAGCGCCAGGCCCACATCGCCCCAGTGATGGGCGGAATAGCGGCTGAACACCAGATCGAAATCGCCGTCGGCAAAAGGCAGCCGCTCCGCCGCGCCCTGGCGCGTGCTCAGATTGTCCAGGCCGCGCCGGGCCGCTTCCGCCGCCACCACCTCCAACATGGCGGCCGACAGATCGTAAGCCACCACCTCCTGCGCCGCCTCCGCCACCTGAAAGCCGACATGGCCGGCGCCGCAGCCCAGGTCCAGCACCCGCGCCGCGCCATGCTCCGCCGCCGCTTGGCGCAGCTCGGCGAACTCCGCGCCTTCCGCATGCACCTGGCTGCTCAGATAGGCGGCGGCCTGACCGCCGAACTGCTGCTCCACGTGCTGCTTATGCGCGTGGCCGCCCTGCTGTAGCGCGCTCATCGCCGGCCGCCGTTCAGGCGAACAGCCACGGCTGCTCGCCGCGGCGCTTGGCTTCGAAAGCCTTGATTTCGTCCGCGTGCCGCAAGGTCAGGCCAATCTCGTCCAGGCCGCCCAGCAGGCAGTGCTTGCGGTGCTCGGTGATGTCGAAGGAGAACACCTGCCCGGCCGGCGTGCTCACCGTCTGCGCCGCCAGGTCCACGGTCAGCTGATAGCCTTCGGCGGCCGCGCATTCGCGGAACAGCTGATCCACCGCGTCCGCCGCCAGCACGATGGGCAGCAGGCCGTTCTTGTAGCAGTTGTTGAAGAAGATGTCGGCGAAACTGGGCGCGATCACCACGCGGAAGCCCTGGTCGTCCAGCGCCCACGGCGCGTGCTCGCGGCTGGAGCCGCAGCCGAAGTTCTCGCGCGCCAGCAACACCTGCGCGCCCTGATAGCGCGGCAGGTTGAGCACGAAGTCCGGGTTCAGCGGCCGCTTGCTGTTGTCCATGCCCGGCTCGCCGTGATCCAGGTAACGCCATTCGTCGAACAGATTGGGACCGAAGCCCGAGCGCTTGATGGATTTCAAGAACTGCTTGGGAATGATGGCGTCGGTATCCACATTGGCGCGGTCCAAGGGACAGGCCAAACCGGTCAGGGTGGTAAATGCTTTCATCGTCAATGCCGTTTCCGGGCGCTAGCGCCCGCCTTCATTAGAGAGTGCGAGGAGACAACCGCCCCGGCGGACGCCGGGGGCGGGCCGCCGCATCACATTTTGTTGGACACGTCCTTGGCGGCGTTTTCAATCGCCTGCCCGCCCTTGGACACGTCCTGGCCCACGCCCTTCACCGTATTGCAAGCGCTCAGGGTCAGCGCGGCCAGTACCAACAACAGCAGTTTTTGCATGATTCTCTCCTTGGAACGGTTACAACGAACGCACATCGACGAAATGACCGGTGACGGCGGCGGCCGCCGCCATCGCCGGGCTGACCAGATGCGTGCGGCCGCCCTGCCCCTGACGGCCCTCGAAATTGCGGTTGGACGTGGACGCGCAGCGCTCGCCCGGCAACAGCCGGTCCGCGTTCATCGCCAGACACATCGAGCAGCCCGGCTCGCGCCACTCGAAGCCGGCGGCCAGGAACACCTGGTCCAGGCCCTCGGCCTCGGCCTGCGCCTTCACCAGGCCGGAGCCCGGCACCACCAGCACCTGCTTCACATTGGCGGCCTTGTGGCGGCCCTTGGCCACGCTGGCGGCCTCGCGCAAATCCTCGATGCGGCTATTGGTACAGGAGCCGATGAAGACGATGTCCACCGCGATGTCGTGGATGGGGGTGTTGGCCTGCAAACCCATATAGCTGAGCGCGCGCTCGATGCCGCTTTTCTTCACCGGATCGCTTTCCCGCGCCGGGTCCGGCACCGCGCCGTCGATATCCACCACCATCTCCGGCGAAGTGCCCCAGGTCACTTGCGGCAGAATCTCCTCCGCGCGCAGCACCACTTCCGCGTCGAATACGGCGCCCGGATCGGAACGCAAAGTGCGCCAATACGCCACCGCCTGCTCCCACTGCTCGCCTTTAGGCGCAAACGGCCGGCCTTTTACATAATCGATGGTCTTCTGGTCCGCCGCCACCATGCCCGAACGCGCGCCGGCCTCGATCGCCATATTGCACAAGCTCATCCGGCCTTCCATAGATAGGCTCTCGATGGCCTCGCCGGCGAACTCGATCGCATAGCCGGTGCCGCCGGCGGTGCCGATCTTGCCGATGATGGCCAGCGCCACATCCTTGCCGGTGATGCCGCGGCCCAGCTTGCCGTCCACCCGCACCAGCATATTCTTGGATTTCTTGGCCACCAGACACTGCGTGGCCATCACATGCTCCACCTCGGAGGTGCCGATGCCATGCGCCAGCGCGGCGAAAGCGCCGTGGGTGGACGTGTGGCTGTCGCCGCACACCACCGTCATGCCCGGCAGCGTGGCGCCCTGCTCCGGCCCCATCACATGCACAATGCCCTGGCCCTTGTCCTTGAACGGGAAATACGCCAGCGCGCCGAAGGCCTTGATGTTGGCGTCCAGCGTTTCCACCTGCTGGCGCGAGATCGGGTCCTTGATGCCCTCGTCCCAATGATCGGTGGGCGTGTTGTGGTCCGCGGTGGACACCACCGAATCCACGCGCCACAGCGGGCGGCCCGCCAGCTTCAGCCCCTCGAACGCCTGCGGGCTGGTCACCTCATGCACCAGGTGGCGGTCGATGTACAGCAAGGCTGTGCCGTCCGCCTCCTGGCGCACCACGTGGCTGTTCCATAATTTGTCGTACAAGGTCTGTGCGGTCATGGTGTTTGCTCGAATCCGGTTATTCAACTTGAGACTGCCGCCGGCGCCGCGGGTTTCCGCGCGCCGGGCACAAGGCTCTGCTCCGTGGACTTATCTTGGAGCCAAACTTTCCCGGCAACAAGCCAGTTGCTTATACTAGTAGCGATACTAATACCCAGAGCCCTACGCCCATGACCGCCAGCAAAGACAGCGCGCCGCTGGGCCAATTCATCCGCGCCCACCGCGAGCGCCTGAGCCCGGAACAAGCCGGCCTGCCGCCCGGCCAGCGCCGCCGCGCCAAAGGCCTGCGCCGCGAAGAAGTGGCCGCGCTGTGCGACATCAGCACCACCTGGCTGACCTGGATAGAACAAGGCCGCACCCAATCCGTGTCCGCGCCCACCCTGGCCCGGCTAGCCGAGGCGCTGCGCCTGACCGCCGCCGAGCGCGACTACCTGTTCAATCTGGCAGGCCTCAAAGACCCGGAGCCGGAATGGCGCGGCCCGTCCGAACAGGCCAAGGCGCTGTTAAAGCAGGCCACCGCCCATATCGATTCCCCCGCCTACGTACTGGACGCCGAATGGCGCGCCGTGGCCTGGAACCCGCCGGCCCAAAGGCTGTTCCGCGACTGGCTGGGCCGGCCGGACGCCAGCCGCAGCCTGCTGGACTTCATCTTCCTGGCCCCGGAAGCGCGCAGCTTCATCGACCAATGGGCGGAGCGCGCCGGCCGCATCGTCGCAGAACTGCGCGCCGATCTCAGCCCGCGGCTGAATCAGCCCGCCATGGCCGCGATGATTGCGGCGCTGGAAGCGAAAAGCCCGGAATTTCGCCAATACTGGCAACAGCAGGACGTGCAGGGCCGCGAAGGCGGCAGCCGCGTGTTCCACCACCCCAGCGCCGGCCGCATCGAGCACCAGCAAATCACCCTCAAACTGGCCCAGGCGCCGGAGTACAAGCTGGTGATGCTGCTCTGAGCGCATGCCGGGGACATGGCCATTTCTTTATATTGAACGCTCCCGGGTTTGGGCACACTGCGCCGCACCAACAAAAAGGCGGCGCTAAACGCCGCCCATCCCGCCTCAGGAGCGCTTATGAAAATTTCAGACCTATTGCTCAGCTGCATTCACCCGCGCGGTTCCGCGGACCCGGACACTCCGCCGCAAACCGCGCTGGCCGGCGAACTCAAACGCGCGCAGAACAGCGACGCCAACGCCGCCCTGCTGCGCGCCGCGCCCAGCCCAAGCGCCGCTCGCTCCCGCGCCCACGACAGCGCGCTGAACCAAGCCAGACGCCGCTTCGCCACCGCCGCGCCGGCCGGCGTGGACCCGGCGTTCAAACCCGCCCAGCAACGCTTCGCCCACTGGCTTAACCAGCAACCGCTCAATACCTGGCGCCAACTGCTGCACAATCACCAAGCCCGCGAAGTGCACGCCTTCATCGACGCCCACACCGAAGACATGGCGCGCCGCGACCTGGCCAGGATGCCCGGCGCGGACGCCAAGGCCCTGATCCAGGCTTACCGCGAAGCCATGATCGCCGCCGCCGCCCAACTCTACCCGCAACAAGCCGAGCGCTTTCGCCAGGGCGGCGTCAGCACCCTCAGCCAGCAACTGGAGCAACTCAGCCAGCAGGCAGGGCTGGATTGCAGCAACAAACGCCCGCTGCAACAGCAGGCGCTTCAGGAGTTGATACGCGCCACGGCGGACCAAATAGCCGACGCGCTGGAGCAGACCAAACCGCAGTTGCTGCGCAAAGCGCTGGAACAGGCCAGCAACGCCTACCAGGCGCACCCGGCCGCCACCCGCCGGCAAGCCGCCTGCCAGGCCGCCGCCCAAACCTTATCCGGCGAACGCGAAGCCAGCGACCAAAGCACGCTGGGGCTGTCGCTGCGCCGCGCCGGCGGCGCCCGTCTCAGCCGCCGTCATTACGACTCCATCCGCCTGAGCCGGGAAACCTTCGCCCAGCGCCGGATCACCCTGGGCAAGCGCGCCGGCTAAGCCCGTCCTAAAGCCCCGCCCAGCATCTGCCGTATCGCCGGCGGCTGGGACCGGGGCGGCTTGGCCGCAAGCCCAAGCCCAAAACTCGGCGGCCGCGTGCCCTTGACCCGCCCCGCCCGCGCCGCCACAATCGCCTGCGTGCCGACCCACATCCGGCACTGGGACTGGAACCCCATGTTTCTTCGAGAACAGGCATTGCCCGCAACAGGCAATGCCGATGAGACGCGCGCGCCAGTACGGCGGGGGCGGATCATAGGTGCGGCCAACGCCGTACCGGTTTCTTGAAGAGCCGGAGTTCCAGCCTGTGATCTCGCTCCCGCCACCCGACTGGAACCGGAAAACGGGCCACTTAGCATCTTCAAGGAGATAGCAAATGTCTCATGAACTTCCCCCGCGCCGTCATTACCGTCCCAAGCCTCACGAAACCCAGGCCACGCAGCTGCCCTTCGTCCGCCACCTGCCGCAACGCGGCCAGCCCCACCATTGGCAGATGCCGCCCGCCGACGACTACGTGGACGCATGCGCCTACGGCCGCGAATGTGCCGCCCACTTGGCCCAGTACCTGAAAGACAATCTGGACCGCCACAACAAGGGCCTGCTCGGCAAGATCGCCTACGACATCGACTTCCGCGACCCTCACCACGCCCGCGGCTATTGGGTGGGTTTCTTCAACTACGCGGAGCAGTTGATGGTACTGGGCGCGCTGCGCTGCGACGTCTTCCAGCACGTGGACAGCGTGCACGCGATGCAACGCGCGCAAGTCGCCAAAACCGAGCTGGAAGGCAAGACGCCCAGCCGCAATAGCTAAGGCGTAAAAAAGCGGCGCGCCGGATTGGCGCGCCGCTTTCAAATTCCCGCCCATTTAAAAACATCAATCCCAGCAATTCAATCAGCCTAACTTTGTTAAAAACACTTCTCTAATCAACTCCACATCCTCCCTCAGCCCATCCGCCTCTTCATGGTAGGTTTCAAAAAACTGCTCATCCACACCCATATAAATATCCTTGAGCTCATGCAACACATCCCGATCAAATGGATCATCTACTGTAAATCCATCACTTATACTTCTCACCCGCTTAAACAATGCAGTATAAATAGCCACCCTTCTGAACTGCGACCCAAGTTTACACGGCCTCTCTAATTCATCATAAGCATACGCAAACTGCTGACCAAGGTCGTAGCCAAAACTAGCACCTCTTGAAAACTCAGAGTCAACTGTCTTTAACACTGCTGCATAAGTACGATAACACTCAAAATCCACCTTTTTTTCTGGAATCACGGCTTCTCATTGCAAAATTAATCATTCCTGCAGCGCCCCAATAGGTAGCACCACCCTAGGACACACTCCCTCACCCCACCACTTACCTACAACATGCTAGCTCACACCACATATCTAACTTAGAGCCGGCCCTCGCTCCACATATGCCGACGAATCTCCAGCAATTCATAACCTTCTGCTGATGGGTTCAAGCCATACTCGCTAATTAAGCCCCCCTTCACATCCCACTCTTTTCTTTCGATCAAAATTCCACACTCATAGCTACAAGCGATCTTCACCCCGCTATGCTCAAACCACTCAACGCAGCATCCATGCAAATAATTCCTGCGATACGACTCTTCTTTAAACGGCTTGCCAGAGGAATACCAGATCTTGACCGTCCCATCTAGCAGACCATCCACATACATAGCCTCGCTGATTAAGACATCCTTTATCTCTTCGTATGCAACACCACTAAAAGGCGCCCCAGCATAAATGCAAATTCGCTCAACCGAATAGTCCAACTCACCCTCATCAACCCTCAACATTTACCCCACCTCTCCGAACCTTATCCGCTTACAAAACAACAAGACCTGAACAACTCGCAGAAACAATTCACACTCGCTCAACACAATCAAAAGGCGACCTACCTGATTTTTTAAAATCTGAATATATTTTTTTACTCAGCAACTTCAGGCTCTGGGCTGCACGAACACCCAGATCCGGGTGCTGTTTCAACACTTCCTCTTCAAGCAAACCAAACTCACCCGGCACTTCATAAGCATGGCTCAATATATCATGGCACAAAAAAAATCTATTCTGCATTACTCTTTTAAAGTTCCAAAAAACACCGGCACACTCTTCCTTTGCCGCCACTGAAATCAAATCATACATATGGGTCGCATCATCCGGGTGAACATGAAATGACACAAATAATACTTGATCAATTCCTTTCACATACGGCCCAGAGAAAAACCACCCCCTCACGGTTATTGCCTCAAGCAGACGCTTAAAAACCTGCGACGCTCTTTCCTCTTCCAGATAACTGAACCCATCCATTCTAAAGCCCTCCTTTTTGAATTTGTGGGACATAAGATTTTAGAGCATTCGGCTCATGCAAGCGCCAAGTCCCAGGATCGCGCATCGACGACACCTGTGCCACTAGCACTTTAGAAATAAACAGCTCAAAAAACACTTACCATCCGCAAAAAATTAATAATGAGCAAACCAAGGCCCTCCTTAACATTCACCCCCACTACACCACAAAAAAAATGAGCACCCAATGATTAAAATAAAAGCTTTGCACACCCGGCAACGCATATCACTTTCATCACTTGCAAAAACACCAAGACCCCTCCTAAAGCCGCCATGAAAATTATCACGTCTGCAGCCAGGCCCAGCAATAAATTCACAAACTACTTTGCACTCTGAAACAAAGACAAACCGCTAAGACTTTTCTCGGGCAACCCTCTTACACAAACCCAGCAAAGCCTTCCTGAAAATCCAACCCCAAATTCAACACAATCAGACACGGCAATCCACTCCGTCGTATCAACATCAGCCCAAGCAATCATTATCTTATTTAAATCATAGAAAACCCGGACCTCAGCCCTCTCATCCAAAAGCATCTCTTCATGCCACCAATCAACGGAAAAGCATGGCACTCCAACCTCTTCTCGCAATGAAGTACTCAGCTCAGGAACTCCACGCTCAAAACAATCAAAAATCACCAAAGAAAAGCTGGCCACCACCCCACTTTTTCGATCAACCCCTATTTCAATTAATGAACTCTTAAAATTACCCAACCTCCAATAAACACAATTACAATTCTCTCCATCAGTCAAATAAAATTTAAATGGAAGATAATCTCCAAATTCAGCGACCACCTTCTCGCCTCGTTTCAATCCTATTATTTTCAACAGTTCACACTCTTCTGCCAAGGCGTAAAAAGTAGCGAATCACATTCAAATCCTCACGGACTATTTTTATGTAAATAATCTTCAGCCACTCAAAATCCAGATCATGCACACAGCTACCTTTTAAGTTTTGGAAGAAAGAACTCCTTTCCTGTTTCTCTATCTACAAACACATCCACACCATCATCTTGTCGCAAAAACACCAAATTTGATGGAGCATCAACGCCAGCCACAAACTTGCCATTAGCACTCAAAGAGTCTGCATAACGCCATCCTTCTGGCGCCATGACTTTTGCTTTAACAGCCGGAGGCACAAAGCAAACTGCAACGGGTTGCCTTGGATCATCATCCCAATCCGCGCAACCGAACCCTAACCAGTCACAAGAAACCATCGGCCCATGCATTTGATCAACAACCACAAGATCCACAGCGGCTCCATCATCGCCCGCCCATTCCACTTAGAGTTTCTACATAACTACGCGTCTCATGAGGACTCACAAAGTGAACGCATACCAGTTCACCATCCGAGCGGAGTGTTTTATTTGGGAGCATCCGCATAAAATGCACAACTCCCCCAAACACCTTCTCAACAATCGATCGACAACGAATAACTGCCGATATTCCTTCAATTAATACTGCCATCAATCACTCCATTTTATTTAGAACGTTGCACCCTATGCCATTGAGTAAACGCCCTCTCGTCAGGTTCATTGCCCAAAGCCTCATAAAACTGAATTCTATCCGCCATTAACAAAGACTCTTCCCTGCAAAAAAATTCACCTGTTTGAACGGATAAATCATATTTCGCGCAAAACACTGGGTCAGTAAATTTTCTACAATACCCATTTACCAGATCAAGCGCGTCTCCCTCAGAACATCCATAGTCCTCCTGCAACTGAAGAACAACCCGCTCAAGCAAGAAAATTTCGTCCTCACTTGCTGATGGCAATAACAATTTCGTCTTCACTTTCCCTCCCAAGAGACCTATCAAACAAAACCACTACCTCTCACTCAATTACAACAGTTAGAACACCACTTTCTGGCCATGCCTTCACCCACCCCTTGCCAGCATCACCTAATATTTCCCCACATTTCTCAAACTCAAGCACAATAAAAACTCAACATCAGGAGCAAGCCATGAAGATCATTCCTGCTTCCTAAAAATTGGTACCTACCCCCTCATCAGCAACATGCTCCTTTTAATTAAGAGCCGCTAACAATACTGACGAACAAAAAAATCATTAATCTCTACATTGCTCAGCATATTTTTAACTTCAAAGTCCACCATATCGGAAATACAAACAACGCCCCTCAACTCAGCGGGCAGATCATCAATGGAGGAACTCACTGTCGGTGCTAGAAATTTAAAATAATCCCCCATCTCAACTTCGCCTTGGTAGCCAACGGGAAAATCCTCCCCCTGAAAACCACCCTCAACCGCATGATAAAGATAGAATCCATGCTTAATTGAAACACTCAAATCTGAGCCTTCCGGAACCCTGCCAAATGACTGCAATAGGTTCGCCTCCACCTGAGCCCTATCAGCCAACCCTCTATTATTGTACTTAGAATAAAAAACCAACTCATAATTTGCTTCAGGGTGATGAAAGTCGTGCTGAAATTTCTCCGACTCTCCCCAAACCAACTCATTCAGTTCATCCAAGCGACTTTCTACATTATCTAGCTGCAACAAGCTTCTGGGCAAATCCCCAAATCCATTATTAACCATCATACCTATTCGACCATTCTTATCCATGCAAAACCAGGTAAATATTGAACCAAATCCAGGCCGCCAATCAACATTCAGAACCATTGAACCCACCTCCTTTTAGTAAAACTGTGCCAGCTACAACATGTAGAAAATGACCATTCCTTAACACAAATCTCCAAAATCGCCCACAAGTGACCTACCTAGCTGAAATAAATATCTTCTGGCCGCCCTCATTGCGAACAAGCATTTCTGCTACAGATATTTCTACCATCTGCACTTGATATCGCTTGTTGCGGCTAAGCCAATGCCAAGTTCATTACCCCTTCAGTATCAGCACCAGCCCCCAATACTCCAGCAGCCACATGGAGAGAGTCTTCAACAACTGAGAAGCTGTACGCTCAGAGCAACGAATTCTACTAGTACATGCATGCTATGAAAAACACCCGACTCATCAAAACGGAGCAGGAGAACATGACACTAGGGCTCAATAGTTATGGCGCAAAAAAGGCGCACCAAGTTGGCGCGCCGCTTTCATGGCCATAGAAGGCCGCAAACTTCAGCCTCTAATAATCGATATAGCCCCAATTATCCTCGTCTATCGGCGCAGCCAGCTTTTCCATTGGATAATTGCACAGACCTTCCAACACTATCGGCAAATCATGGGCAATCGCCTCGTACTCGTCCCGTGGCAAATGATAGGCCGCATGATAACGCTCCAAGTCAAAATGCTCCAATACCGCCAAGGCCCACGGGTGAAAGTTGACCGGCACGTGATCCCACTCCAAGGCTTTTTTGGCAACCCCCAACCATGCGACGGGAAGATTCACATTTACCTTACAGTAAAACTCCCAAGACTCATTCATGCCCCACCAAAAAATATCGCTAATACGCTCAGGCGTATAGCTTGCACGCTCCGCCAGACGCCAGTCCGAATCAAACAACCTCTTATAAAACACCAACAAATCAAAATATACCACTTTTCTTTGAGGAAAAAGGTATATCTCATCTCCGAGCAAATCATCTAAGCACGACATTGGAAACATAGCACCTCCTTCAAGAATCGACCTTCACTCCCTTCATGACGCCCCAAAACACCACACCGCCAATTTGAAAAATAGCAAGCCAACTTAACGAACACCTATTTAACATCTATCTTTTGTAAACAACAATCCCACCTCCTATCAATCCGACAAGAACCCCATATTATTTTGAATAAATACAGACATAGAGCCCAACTACCAAAACATCAAATAGGCAATTATTAACTAACCTTATACAAGCAAAAATAATTGATGCACATGCACCATCCAAAAACAGAGCAAGCCACTCACCCTAATCAAGCACATCCACAAGCACGTCAACATCAACCCTCTTCCATTCGCCCACTGACTTCGCCAATGATCTACTCGTCACAGAAAAAATTCATTTTATAAATTTGTTAAAATGTGCTGAGGCTTCTCTTCTGATCAAATAACGTCTTCAGCACCTAGATGCTCTACACACTCACCAGATAAAATGTTCTTACCCCCACATCAATAATCAATACACCCCCAAATACTCTCATCTATCGGCACAGTCAGCTTTTCCTCTGGATAATTGCGCAAACTTTCCAACACTATCGGCAAATCACGGGCAATCGCCTCGTATTCGCCCCGAGGCAAATGATAGGCCGCATGATAACGCTCCAGGTCAAAATGCTCCAATATCGCCAAGGCCCACGGGTAAAAATTGATCGGCACGTGGTCCCACTCCAAGGCTTTTTTGGCGGTAGCCAGCCATATAACAGGGAGGTTTTCATTGATCTTGCAATATGACTCCCATGCCTCATTAATAACCCACCACAACCTATCACTTCTTTCTTCAGCGCTTGACTGACTCCAGACTGCTATCGCTCTTGGATAGTCATACAAATCAATAAAATACTGTAAAAACTCAATATAAAGTGATTTCCTACCAGGAAAATTATAAACCTGATCAATCAATACATCACTAAGCCTTACCTCTGGAAACATAAGCCCCCCATCATTGCAATCACCGCAAACACCTCACACACCTCACACACCGACACTACCCAACTAAATTACATACCCTTTATTTCCGCCAAATCAAATGAAACTACTCTTATCAGAATTAACCATGTAACACCATCACTCCCCCGGCCACTTCCACTCTCGACTTTCCCTAATTCTCTTTTTCTCTTCTTTAGCCCCCTCCAGCCAATCTTCATTGATTGCTTCTTTGAAAACGGAGATTCTGGTCACATATTGATCAGGACACATATCCACATTAGCCAAAAAATTGGTCATAACAGACACCCCGCCTACATTGGAGTCTGGCACATGTGACTCGTCAGCCGAATCGTAGTACAACTCACAATGATCAACTATTTTCTGCACACCCTCGCCCAATCCACAGTCAAACCATTTTCCTTTATAGCAAACCGCTTCAGCGACAGGATTAACTCCCTCCTCCCCACAAACACCAGGCAGCCTTGCCTCCACGCAGCTAATTACACCTTGCTCAACAGCCACAAACAAAAGAATATCTAGGCTTTCATAGTCACCAAATGATTCCTCCACATAAAAAACATAAGAGTCTGATTTCTCCAGCCTTAACACAGGACCATGCTCAAACTGAAATCTATCACCCCCACCCAATCGATATCGCTCAAGACTCCTTTCAAAAACATCAACCGGAGTGCTCAACTTAATTCCAGCCAAAGATTGAAATGAAATAACTGGCGCATCCCAAGTAAACCGTTTCAAAAACCCTCTCCACCATCAAGCCTACCCCTGTGAAATATTGACGACTACAACCAGTCGCCCCTCATAGCCAAGCAAGCTCTACCTAATTTATTAAAATCTGCGCGCCATATTGAAACCCAAGCTGGAACGATCCACACATGACATAATACAGTCAACCTAAATCCAACCCAAAATGATTTCGCACAAAATAACCTCACCTAGCGACCATGCCATCTTTTATTTTTAAGCAAAACAAAAGCCGCATAGTTTACTTTCAATCTCGCCAACAAATGTTTCCATACATAAGCCAACACCTTGCCTCTAACCCTAGCTATTTATTGGAAAAATCAGCTAAAACCTTCCCATGCTTCGCCAACAACTCCACCACGAACTCCCGGTCAAATTTCATTAAAAAGTACGCAGCACCACCAACTCTCCAATGATGTCTCTCCGGATGTTTCACGATCTTTTCCAAATGATTCTTCAATTATTTTATTACTCACTTTACACCCTCATTTTTAACCCTTTCCGCCAGACCCATCTAGTAGCCGGCAGGAACACATGGGCACCAGCCTCCTGAGGCATCTCTCTCATCATATCACTAGCCAAATCAAAGCTAAGCTGTAAAAAAGCGGCGTACCGGATTGGCGTCCCTCTTTCACGACCAGAAACTTCAGCCTCTAATAATCGATATAACCCCAATTATCCTCGTCTATCGGCGCAGTCAGCTTTTTCGCCGGATAATTGCGCAGACCTTCCAGCACTATCGGCAAATCACGGGCAATCGCCTCGTACTCGTCCCGTGGTAAATGATAGGCCGCATGATAACGCTCCAGGTCAAAATGCTCCAATATCGCCAAGGCCCACGGGTGAAAGTTGACCGGCACGTGATCCCACTCCAAGGCTTTTTTGGCGATAGACAACCATGCAATCGGAAGATTCGCGTTAACTTGGCAGTAGACATCCCAAGCCTCGTTCATCACCCACCAAAATATATGACTAATGTGCTCTGATGTATAACCATGTCGTTCTGCAAGCCTCCACTCAGAATCAAAAATATCATCGCAAAACTTAACTGCCGCAAGATATACAGCCTCTCTTTCAGAAAAGCCATAGACGCCTTCACCCAACAAATCATTCAAACTCGACGCAGGAAACACTTTACCTCCTTATTTTTTCTTTACAGGACTATAAGACAAATCTGGCGCAACCGGCCACTTCCCCTTATTTCGCTCGGCCCCGGAAGGGGTAACTGTCACCACTCCACCATCCTTGTAAACTGCGACATTACCATTCCCATGGTACAACCGTACCTCCACGTTGGGGAAAAACTCCACAAACTGCTCCCTAATAACTTTAGAACAGCTTTCACAAGGAGGCCTTTCTGTAAACAAATTAATATTTCCTCGCACACCAGCATCATTTCGGTACTTCTGAGCAAAAGCCTCCAATATTTTAAACTCAGTGTCCGACTCCCTTGGCACCCCTTTAAAAGGACCTGCATATGGGGTTAGAATTCTTTCGCCCGGAGGAGGTAGACTAACAAACCCATCTCGCTGCCCTTCTGGACTGTTTCCTATTCTAGAGTGCGCCTTCACTTCCACACTCTCTTTACCATAAACATTAATTTCGGCCACACCTGCATTTCCAGCTGGGATCCCTTTTTCATTCATTATGGGATACTGTTTTCTGATCTGATCCACCCCAGCCTTCAACGACGACCAAGTTTCCGCATGATAGCTTTCCCCATCTCGGTTGGCATTCAGCTTGGTTTGCGTTTTTGCTGGCACTGGCGATGCGGACAGGTAGTCCGGCTTTTCCTTTGCCGGCCCTACTTTTACCAGCGTCCCGCCGCCAACCGGCCTGCCCTGCGGCTTGGGGGCGACGCCATTGGTGGAAAACAGCAGGCCCGATGCGATTGCCCTTTGCATCAAGCTGGTTTGAGACTCGTTAATCGCCCCGCTTGTCACCGCCACGTGTTCCGCCGCACCCAACAATTTGTTCAGCTGATCCAGACGGTTATCCAACTGAATCACTTCCGGAGAGGCGGTCTTGCCGCTTTTATACAAGTCCAATTGTTGCTTGAACGTTGCTGTATATTCCTCCTGCAACTGCAACACAACCTGTTTTTGCTCCGCCTTGGAAACATGCGCAAAATCGCCGGTCACCAACCCAACATAGCGAGCAAATTGCTCCTGGTTCATCCTGCCATTAAGCTGCGGCAACTGAGCATAAGCATCCGCCATCTGAGGCAGATACTGTAGATTCAATGCATCGTTCTTATAGTCCGCGGTTCCACGATAATCCAGACGAACACCGCTACTCCCTTGCAGGTCTTTCAAAATAGCTTCCGCCTGCGGGTCATTGCGGTAGCTAATGTACATCTCGCTATTTTGGAAGGCCAGTTGCTCCAACAGGCGAGCCTCCCATTGTTTGGCGCTTAGTCCCTCTTTCCCCGCCAACTGTTTTGCTTTTTCCTTCACCAGCTTGGTCTGACTGGGGTGCAGCTGCCTATTGAACTTCTCCCCATCCAGCGCCACCGCGCCTCCCGACAATGCCGCGCCAGCATCGCCGCCGCTCAATCCGCCCACTACCGCACCGGTGGCGACGGCCGCCCATTGCTGAATGGCTTTGCGTTGCGGCTCGTCCAACTGGGTATTGCTCTGCAGATAATCAGCCACTTGGCTGCCTATCCACTCATTGGCCCCGGCGGCCGCCATGCCCGCCAACATATTGCCCCCGCCCGCCTTAGCCTGCAGCGCCCCCATCAACGCATGCAACGCCATTTTTTCCGGACTACCGTCCTTCCAGCCCATTTCCTTAGACAAGTCGCCCACGGCGCGGAAACCGACTTCCCCCAAGACGCGGCTGAACTCTTGCTGCTCCGCAACTTTCTTGGCGTCGAAGATACGCTCCAATTGCCCACCTGCGCTTGCGGCGTCGCGACTCAAACCGACCGTACTGTCCTGTCCGCTGCTCTGATCTTGCTTGACGGTAATGCTGCCGCCGGCTATCGCGCTGTTCGTGGTACTGGATTTGGACTCCTGCTGCGGAACGCCCAAACCTGGCATCACCATGCCGCCCTTTGGCGCGCCGCCCATGCCATCCCCGCCGGAGCTGAAACTGGCGCTGAAGCTGACGGCGGAGTATTCCGCGGAATTTTCCAGCCCGGCAAAGCCCAGGCTATTAGTAAGCAGCGTGTTTTTGGCGGCGTCCGCCGTGCTCGTGATCACCGCGCCATTCAACTGGGAATGCCCGCCCACGGCGACATCAAAACCACCCTTTCCGGCAAACAAACCAGTCTGCTCCTGCACGCTGCGCCAATCGCTCTTGGTTTGACTGAAGCTCAGACTGCCGTCCACTCCGCTATCGTTGCCATAGGCATAACGCCCTTCAATCTGACCGGACCAGCTCTTTTGCCGGTATTGATCCCGATCTTGCTCGCTGGTCAATGTAAGATTTCTGCCCACCTCAAATTGGATGCTGTCGCCGCGCACGGTTGTCCCCGTCAGACTAACGTCGCGACCGGTTTTGACTTGCACTTTGCCGGTGGCGTCCAGCGTGGTTTCCTCATGCGTCAGACTGCTGATCTTGGTGCTGCTCTGGCTCATTGCCGCAGAGCCGTAAGCGCCAATCCCGCCTTTGCCGCCGCCTTTGCCTACGCTGCCGCCAATGTAGACCCCCGCCTCCAGATCCAGCTTGCGATAGGTGCTTTCCTGGCTGCTGATGGCCTCCTGGCTATGGGTAATCAGGTCTCGAGCGGCGTTCAACGCAATTGCGTTGGCAGTCAAAGCCGTTCCGGTCAGCGTGATGTCTCCGTTTTCTCCGCTCCCATCGCCCCGCGCCCGAATATCTATTTCGCCACCAGCCGCAGCTTGCGCTTTCTTCACCACATCAACGTGGGAGATGCTCTCGCTTTCTTCATGGCTATAGCCATAGCCGATGGAAACCCTGCCTTTCAAACCGCCGCCCTTGTCCGTGCTTTGACTGACGGACTGCATCATGGTGGACAAGTCTTTGGCGGCGTAAGCCGCTTTGGCGGCATAAAGCGCTTTAAGCCTAGGGTCGCTGACTTGCGAGCCGCGGTCCGCGGTGCTCATCAGATTGGCCGCTGCCTGGCTGACCGTGCTTTTGGCTCCGATACGCAAACCGCTGGATTCGGTGTAACTAAGCGTGCGGCTGTCCAATGCATCCACCACCGCGACTCCGCTTACATCTCGACCATCAATCTGAATATCTTTGGCCGCTTGCAACTGAGTGCCGATCAGGTCGATTTTGCCTCCGGCCTGAATCAGCAGACTGCCGGCGTTACTGCCAACAACCCCTTGTACATGAGTGGCATTGTTCTGCAGTTCTTCCAGCCCTTTAGTACGGCTGCCCACGGTAACGCCGAACGAACCGCCTCCGCTGCTGCCGAACATGCCGCTGGTTTTTTCTATATGAATATGTTCGGAGCGCGCCCGGTCTATGGCACTGTCCAGCGTAATATCACGTCCCGCAATCAAAGCCACATCGTTGTTAGCGACAATCTGCGCACCTACGGCCCGAATGTCGCGTACGCCTTTCGCCACGATGGCATCGGCGGATAACAGTGTCTGCTGCGCCGTGGTGCTGTCGTGTGAGCTAATATCGGTGACGGTTTTTTTCTTAAACGCGCCCCCGGAACTACGCACGGTCTTGTGGTAGTCGCTATGTCTATTGTCCGCAGTACCCAGCTCTATATCACGCCCAGCCAACAAAACCGATTGACCGTCACTGATGATGTTGGCCGCCTGAGTTGCAATATCGCGGCCTGCATTAAGGGTCAAACCGCTGGCGCCAGACAGCGCGCTGCCGTGCTGGCTAAGGTCGTAGTTGTTGTGGATATCGCCATTGGTGTAGTAGTTGTCGCTGCGGCTTTGGGTAGCCACCGCCCCCAGGCGAATATCCTGACCTACATTCAGCGTCAAACCGCCATGGCTGCCTAGGCTGGCGCCGTTCAGTACGGCGGCGTCGCCGGCTTGCAATTGCAGATTGCCCTGGCTGGTCAGGCCAGCCACGGTAAGGCTGTCTGTTTGCCAGCTGTGACCATAGCCCTTGGAACCCATCTGCACATTGAGACGATCTTGCCGGCTGTTGGCTTCGCTTTGTACGGTCAACTGCTTGCCGGCCAGCGCCAGCAGGCCGCCGCCGGCCTGGGCCTGGGAGCCGTTGAGGGCTAGATTACCGCCGGCTTGCAGCAGCATATCGCCGCCGGCCTGCAGCTGGGTGGCATGGCGGATCTGGTCCAGCGTCGAGTACGCGCCCCAACCCCAGCCATTCCAACTGCCCTGGCCTTGCTTGCTGTCCAATGTGGATTGCAGGGTCAGCTCATTGCCGGCCACGGCGAGCAGCTTGCCGCCTGCTTTGACGTCCGCGCCGCTAAGCGTGAGGTCGTGCCCGGCGTTAAAGCCCAAGCTGCCACCCACTTGCAGCGTGCTGCCGACATGGTCGACCTGCTGGTAACTGTACTGGCTGCGGCCGGTGTTGGCCGCATAGCTGTAACGATTTTCGCGGCTGGCGATGTCCAGATCGCGGCCGGCCTGCAGTTGCGCGTCGCCGCTGACCCGCAGCTGCGCGGCTTGCAGCTTGAGATCATTGCCGGCCTGCAGCTGCAAGCTGCCCGCCTGGATCACGCTGCCGGCCTGGCTGTGTTGTTTGTCGTCGCTAACGCTCAGATTGTGGCGAGCGCCAAGGCCCAGATCGCCGCCGGCCAGCACTTTGCCGCCTTCGATGCGGATATCGCCCGCCTGCGCCAACAGACTGTTGTCCGCCTTCAGGGTGCCGCTATTGATCAGCGAGCCATCGGCCAGCAGCTCCATATGGCTGCTGGCCAGCACCGCGCCCTGGCCGCGCAGCGATTGCTCCTGCGCCTTGGCCAGGTACACCACCGGCACCAGCACGTCGTGACCGTCGACATTCTGCTTGACCAGCCACACCATATCCGCGGTAAGGCGAGACATCTGCTCCGCGGACAGCGCCACGCCCGGCGTCAATTGGAATTGCTTGGCGTATTCCGCGCCCTGGCTCATCAATTGCTGGTATTGCTGCGTCGCGTTGGCGTTGCCGCCGATGAAGCGCTTGCCGGTCAGTTCCGTCACCGCGCGGCTGACCAGTTGCTGCTCGTAGAAACCGTCGCCCAGGCGCTTTTCCACACGGCTGGGGTCGTAGCCCAATTGTTTGAGCAGATAATCCGACGAAATGAAATTGCCGTATTGGGTAAAGCGCGGATCGGTTTCCACCAAATAAGGCTGCGCCGGCGCCGGGCGGGTCTGGAACAGGCCGTTATTGGGCAAGCTATAGCCGTCCGCCACCGGGTTGGCCGCCTTGGTGCCGGCGGACTCCAACAATACTTGCTGCGGCAGCACCGCGGCTTTGACTCCATCCCACTGCGCGCCGGCCAGGCCGCCCACCGCTGATTTTTGCAGATCCGCCGCCGCTTGCGCGCCAGTCAGCTGCCCGGCCAAGGTTTGCGCGGAGGCGACGGCATCCAGCGGCTTGCCGCCCAGATTCTTGCCCTCGCTGGCCATGTCGCCATCGGCTTGCGCCAAAGCCTTGCCCGCTGCGGTGTTTACCGCCGTCGCTTTGGACTGGCTGTCGCCGGTAGTTAGAGAGATATCGAGCTGAGAAGCCTTGCCGTTGGAAATGGTGGGGGCTTGTAGTGTGAGTTTTTTGCCGGTGCTAATTACTGCATCAAGCGACCCTACTTTCTCAACCACTGTTTTTATAGGCAACGACACATCATGAGTACCAAAACAGAATCGCCCGGGCTGGCACTCATTAGCCACAGTAGAAACAATCGATGTCACTACTGTCTTATTTAAATTCTGCCCAATGTTTTTTATTACCCCACCACTTTCAAAAAAATCGCCACCAACCAAAATATCACCATACTCATTAACCCCTTCTACAACATTGAAACGAGCATCACCTCCAACGTAGAAGCCACCACGTCCCTTCCCCTCAACAGCGACATCTACCATCTCATTAATTTTAGTGACTCTAGCAAACTCCCCAGGGTTGGCCAAGGGTAAATTTGGAGAGATGCTTGACAAATCCACAACCCGCCCCCTTCCCTCCCGACTAAAGACACTTAACTCAACTCCATCTCCTACATAGTGCTGGTAGTCATTATTAGGAGGTAGACGAGATTCCATTTCTCCAGTTGTCATCGCTCTAGCATCCGCCAACATATTACTAGCCCAGATCTGACCATTTACAGGGAAAAGATGCTTATTTGGATCAAACCCCACCAAGTAAACATACCTGTCATTTTTTTTACTTATGTAATAATATTGTTCCGTTTTCACCTCAACAATTCTTCCACCAGCGTTAGGAAATTCAACCTTACGCTCCACAGTTAACAAATTATGCTGAACATCATCTTTTACAACTCTATAATTTAGTAGATAATATGGGTCCGGACCACAGGACCTATCACAATTCTGATAAAAAACCTTCCTACTTACATCCACCCCATTTTTGAAATAAAATTCACCAACATACGGCCTAATTATTGGAGAACACAACCCACGTCCATCATGACCACAATTATCAGTAACACCAACAAGCATCACAGGATATTTATATAGACTCCGCCGCTCTACTTTTTCAAGACTATTTGTCTTTAACGCAATGGCAGCAGATTCATTCCTCAATCCACTTGCATCAACAAATAAATTCCCATCAGTTTGTAAGGTTGCCACATGGTTAATCACCTGCCCTGCGGCCGCTCCGGCCTTGCCTATGCGCATATCACCCTGGCTATACAACCAGCTGCCATCGTGATTATTTAGGGTTTGTCCGATATCCAACGCCATATTGCCGGCAGAGGCGATCAGCCCCTGGTTGCCGCCGTTGTCCAGGCTGGCGGCCTGGATGGAGATATCGCCGCCGGTGATGGAGTGGGTGTTCAGCACGCTGGCGGCGTTCAGTTGCAAACTGCCGGCGCTGAGCTTGCCGCTATTGCTGAGCGCCTGGCTCAGTGCAGCGCTGAGTTTGCCGCCTGCGTTGACCTCGCCGCTATTGGTCCAGCTGACGCCGTTCAAAACCAAATCGCCGCCGGCCTGCAACTGGCCGCTGTTGATCAGATTTCCGCCGCTGCTGATGCTGAGCTTGCCATTGGCTTGCAGCTTGCTGCCCGCCGCGTGGATGAAGTCGCTGACCAAGGTCAGGCTCAAATCCTTGCCAGCCAGGAAGGAACCGGAATTGCCCAGGCTCACGGTGTCGATGCCCAGGCTGCCCACGCTCAGCAGGCTGCCGCCGGCATTGTCCAGTCCTTGCGCCTTGATCCGCCAATCGCCGTTACCGGCGATCTGGCCGCCGTTGTTCAATTGCCCGCTGAGGGTCACACGGCTGTCGCCGCTGCCCAGCGCCAACAGCTTGCCGCCCTGGTTGAGCAGACTACCGCTGCCCAAGGTCAAAGTGTGGCCGGCCTGGATCAGGCCGCCGGCGTTGTCCACGCTGGCGCTGTCCAACTTCAAAGCGCCGTTGCTGCCCAAAGCCCCCTGGCGATTGTCCAGCGCTCCGCTCGCGCTGAGCTGCAGATCGCCCTGACTGCTGAGCGTGCCGCCGGCATTCAGCAAGCCTGCCGCCGTCACCTGCAATTGACCGTTGGACAGCACCTTGCCCTGCAGACTATTGTCCAGCTGGCCGCTTAACTCCAGCTTGGCCACGCCGTCTCCTGCCTGGCTGAGCAGACCTTGCTGGTTGTTCAGCTCGGCGGCTTTCAGTTGCAGTTGCCCGGCCTGAATTTTGCCGCCCTGGTTCTGCGCCACTTGCGCCACTTGCACGCCCAGCTTGGCCGCGCTTTGCAAAGTACCCTGGCGGTTGTCCAAGGCCGCGGCGTTCACCTCCAGACCGCCATTGCCGGCCAACAAACCCTGTGCGGAGTTGTCGAGCGTCCCGCTGATGTTGACCTTGCCGTCGCCGCTTCCCAACACCTTGATGCTGCCGCCCTGATTACCCAGGCCAGCCGCGTGCATTTGCAAGGATTCGGCTTGCACCGTGCCGCCTTGGTTGCTCAAGGCCGCGCCCAGCTGCAGTTGCAGCCCTTGTCCGCTGACCAAGGCGCCGCCCTGATTGTCCAGACCTTGGGCTAATTGCAATGATTGCGCGCCCAGGCTGCTCAACGAGCCCTGCTGGTTGTTCAAGGATTGAGCCGCAAGCGTCAGGCCGCCGTTGCTGAACAGCGTACCTTGCTGATTGTCGAGACGCTGGCGCACCTGCCATTGCGCCATGGTCTGTCCCAGGTGGCGGATTTCGCCGCCCTTGTTGCTGAGCGTGCCCGCCTTCAGATTCAGGTCTTTGGCGACAATGTGGCCGCCGTCGTTGTTCAAGCCGGCTTGCCTCTCCAGCTTCAACTGGCCGGCCGACTGCAGCGTGCCGCCGTGGTTGTCGATGTCGGCGGCCTTGATGTCCAGCCCGGCATTGCCGGCGATCTTGCCCTGATTGTTCAG